>NZ_SRZM01000458.1 GCF_019402445.1 Brachyspira pilosicoli | reverse complement strand
TTTAAACTATATTCTTCTTCATCTTTCTTTTTTACTTTAACCAAACAAAGTTTACATTTAAGTAAATCATTTTCTTTTTCTTCTTCAAAATCTTTTATTCTATCTAATTTATAATAACATAAATGTGCTATATCTATTCCAACATACGATAATGCTTTTAATATTGTATATCCGTTTTGTGATGATATCTCTCGTCCGTTAAAATTAAATCTTACTATCATAATATATTTATAATTACCTTATTTATTAATAAAACTATAAAGTGTTATCTTTTTTTCTAAAGCATATATGAACTCATATTCAAACATCTTTATAGTATCTATTATACATTTTGCTATATTATATATATATAAACAAGAAGAGCCTTTAATAATCATCTCTACAGCATTAACTAAATTTTTATAGTCATTATTATTGGATTTTCCAAGTATAATTTTGTTTAAATAATATTCACATAAATTAAAACCATAATTACAAGGCATACAATTTGTGCAAGAAATGCTTTTAGCAAATTGAATAATCTTCATTACAACCCTAAGCATGCATCTATTCTCTGCTATAAAACATATACCCCCATTTCCAATATTTATATCATCATATGATAAACTTTTACTGCTTAAACTCTCTAAAGTAGTAGGGGAATTTAAAAAACCATTAGTAAATATGCATTTTATATCATTGTTATAAGAAATATATCCGCTAGCTTTAATTATTTCATTAAATGAACTTCCAAATTGAAACTCATATAAATCTACATTTGGTATATCTCCAGAAAAAGAAATTAAACATGTGCCTTTATTATCATCATTTCCATATTTAGAAAAATTATCTATACCCATATGAGCAAAATATCCAAATTGTATAACAGTCTCTAAATCTAATACATATTTTTGTCTTTCAATGAAGTAAATGTTTATATTTTCTCTATAGTTATTTTCATCATAAATATTTATAATTATTTCGCTTTCAATTTTATAAAAATCTTCTGCTTCTATTATAGCATTAATTAATGTTTCTTTGTTATAATAGCTTCTAATTAGAATATCTATATTTTTTATGTTTAAAATTTTAGCAATTAATATAGCAGAATCTAAAATGAGATGAGGGTTATTATCTATAAAGAATTTGTCTTTAAATACTAAATATCCAAAAGAATAAGCATTTATAATTAAAGATTGATTATCATTATTTTTACTTGATAAAATATTATATAAAGATTTTTTATATATATCTCTTGTGAATATGTTAGCAATTTTTAAACATTCAAGCAAAGTATCATATTCATTTATAGTGGTGTATAGATAATCACCGAAATTGTCTTTATAATCTTTGATGTTTTTTGTAGCATAATCATTATATAGAATAAATTTTTTCATCTTACTTTAACATGTACAGCTTCTATATACTTAATAACGCTGCCAAAAGAAGAATCATTGCATTCTATGCCGTTAATTAAAACAGAAATAGCATTATTACAATTATGCATACATTCCACCTCTTTAAGGAGCATACCGTCATAAGAAGGAATGCCGATTTTCAAATCATAATGGGCTCTAATTGATTCCAAAAGAGCATACGAACCCTTCATAGAACAATGAAGCCCTACACATACTTCTATAACGGTTTTTATCTCGTCCTTTTGCATTTAACAACTCTAAATAAAGAGATGAAAAGTTATTATTTCTTTTTATGCCTATTTTTGCGTAAACGTTTTTTGCGTTTATGCGTAGCCATCTTTTGACGAAGTCTTTT
>NZ_SRZM01000457.1 GCF_019402445.1 Brachyspira pilosicoli | reverse complement strand
TTTTTTATAGCAGCTTTAAAACTGCAGTTTTTACTAGCTTGTTTTTGCTCTGATTTAGTACAAGTATCAAATCTAATATAATTATTAATATAAAACTTATCAAAATCTTTATCACTAATATTTTCACCTTTATTTTTTAAACATTCTCTCCAACTCTCTAAACAGTCAGCAAAAATTGACTTAGATTTTATTATTGATTTTAATACCGTTTCTAATTCTCCATATCCATCTACATTCATAATATGGCATATAAAATCAACATCAAGTTTAAAAGATTTTTCTAATTTGTTTATTTTAGTAAACTCTATATCATCACATATATTTTTTAAAGCTTTATTTATAAACTCAATTCTTCTATTTATACCTTCTTTGTCAGCATCTAAAATAATACCTACTCTATCATATTTATCAAATTTTATTTCCTCTAGCTTTTTACTAAGGTTACTAATACCGTCTAAACATTCAAATTCACAAATACATTGAACATTTATATTATTAATATTAGAATATTCTATTAATCTCTCTATAAAAAATTTATCATTATTGCTTTCAACTATTATTAAATTATTCACCTCTAAACTCTCCATTATTAAGAAGTGCATATTCTAACTGTTCATTATCTCTATCTTTTATATTAATTAATCCTGTTTTCTGATTTCTATAAAACTCTAAATATAATCCATCATTATCTTTGTTTTCTTTATTAAAAGCCTCTATACATTCCTTTGAATGAGTTGCAGCAAATATCTGACAATTAGCTTCTTTCGATATATCAAAAATCAATTTCCATAACTTAGGATAATTTGCATAATGTATACCATTTTCTATTTCATCAATAAATAAATATCCATCTTTACTAGCCCATATAGCACAAATTATAGCAATATATCTATTAATACCTTCACCAAATGAAGATAATAAAACGGGCTTTTCTCTATCTTTTAATTTTAATTTCAATGTAACTTTATTATTATTAAATATCTGTCTAAGTGCAATAATATTTTCATCAAACATTTTTAATGAATTATCAATATAATCTTCTTTACCTACATTTATAACATTACCATATAATGCTGCAATATATTCTTCATTAAATTTGGAAGAATGTATAAAATGATAATCATCTTTAATTATTATTTTAGGGTTACAAAAATCATATATATCCAATTCAAATTCACTAATACCAAGAATCAAATTAAAATAAGGAGTACTGGTTATTCTATTTTCTTTAATAGGTTCTTTGATATATATTATTTTTATATTTTTCTTATCTGTATTAATATTAATATTATCTTCATCATTGTAAAAAAAATCTATATCAATATCATCATTTTGTCTATCTTTAATCATCTGCCTTATATTAACATGAAGCTTCAATGCATCTTCTGAATACGCTGTAAGATTAATTCCTTCTAAAAAGGAAGTTTTTCCTACATTATTTTTTCCGCCTATTAAATTTACTCTCTTAAAACCATTAAAATCCAAGTTCTTAAAGCATTTAAAATTTTCAAAATATATTTTTTTAAGAAAATGATTTTCCATTATTATATTTAGTCCCCTATAGTAAAATAGAATATACTGCCAAACAAATTCATACTGCTTCTAAAGCATTAAGCAAAACGTTGCCAAACTCTTTTGCAGATTTTGGTCCATTAGCTGTTATTATATTGCCGGATACTACAACATTCTCTTCTACAATATTAGCGTTATTATGTCTTACAGGAGATTCATTTTCTTTTAAACAAGTAACATTAATATTTGCTAATATACCAGCATTAGCCATTATAACAACCCCGCTCCCAATACCAGCTACTATTTTTCCATTATCAAGAAATAACTTAGCAAGCCCCTGTGTACGCCAATCGTCCCAAAGCTTTATAGAACCAACTCCTCCAACAAAAACTATAGCATCAAAATCATCTGTACTTACTTCACTAAATAAAAGCTCTGTATTAACAGTACTTCCTAATTTTCCATGTGCTTCGCCTATTATACTAGAAGCTAGTTTTATACTATATCCTTTAGATTCTAAAATCTTTTTACTTTCAAAAAATTCTTCATCTTGAAAATTCTCATTCGCAACTACATACAATACACTTTTAGACATTTTTTTAATATTCTCCTTTTATTATAGTCCGCAATTTTTATCATAATTTTTCTTATTTTCTATAGCAATTTTATAAGCTTTTATATATTCCTTAGCACTCTTCTCCCAAGAATTATCTATTTTCATTACTCGTTTTTGCATAGCTTCAAATTTATCTCTATGGTCATAATAAACACTAATAGCCCAACCAATAGTATTATATAAAGCAGAATCATTAGAATCATAAAACTTAAATCCAGAACCTTCGCCCGTAGATTCATTATAGTTTTCAACAGTATCCTCAAGTCCTCCAGTAGCATGCACTATAGGAATAGTTCCATATCTTAAAGAATACATCTGATTAAGTCCGCAAGGCTCAAACAAAGAAGGCATTACAAACATATCAGCACCCGCCTCTATTAAATGTGATAATTCATTACTGTAACCTATATAAGAGCCAATTCTGCCAGGATATCTCTTAGGTAAATCACCAAAGAAACTCTCAAAACCTTTATCACCTGTACCAAGTATACAAAATTGAAACTTCATATTAGCCATCAAAGGCTCAATAACAGAAGCAAGTAAATGATACCCCTTCTGATCAACAAATCTTCCTATAGCACCAATCAAAGCTACATCATCATCTTCTTCAAGTAAAAATCTCTTCTGTAACTCTCTCTTACAAGTTTTTTTACCTTTCATGTCTTTAGAAGAGAAATGTGCTGGTATCATAGTATCTTTTTCTGGAGACCAAACATCTTCATCTATTCCGTTTAATATGCCAAAGAAACTTGTTGTTT
>NZ_SRZM01000456.1 GCF_019402445.1 Brachyspira pilosicoli | reverse complement strand
TTGCAATATTACTCTTTGCATATTCATTATTAGGATCTAATTCTAAAGCCTTTTTATAATCTTTCAAAGCTTCTTTATATAGTCCTGCATTTTTCTTAACCCAGCCTCTATCATTATATAAATAAGCAGTATTTGGTTCTAATTCTATAGCTTTATCATAATCTTCAATAGCTTCTTTATATTGTCCTAATTCATCTTTAGCACTTCCTCTATTACCGTAAGCATTGGTATAATCAGGAGTCAATTCTATAGCCTTAGTATAGTCTTTTATAGCTTCTTTATACAAGCCTAAACTATATTTAGTAAGTCCTCTATTATTATAAGTATTGCTGTCATTTGGGTTTAACTCTATAGATTTATCATAATCTTTGATAGCTTCTTTATAAAGTCCCAAATCATTTTTAGAAAGTCCTCTGTTATTATATGCTTCACTGTAAGTTGGTTTTAATTCTATAGCCTTATCATAATATTTAATTGATTCTTTTAAAAGATCCAAATCATACTTAGCACTTCCTATATTATAATAGGCTTCTGGATTATCCGCACATAAATCTATAGATTCTTCATAATCTTTGATTGCTTCTTCATACATTCCTAAATCACTTTTAGAAAGTCCTCTATTATTATATGCATCACTATAATTAGGATTTAGATATATAGCTTTATCATAATCTTTTATAGATTCATTATATAAACCCAGCTCTCTTTTTGCATTTGCCCTGTTATAATAAGCATCTACATAATTATTATCCAATTTTATAATTTCCTCATAATCTTTTATAGCTTCTTTATATAATCCTAAATCATATTTAGCATTTCCTCTATTAAGATAAGTATTTATATCGTTAGATTCCCATTTTATAGCATTATCATAATCTTCTATAGCTTCTTTAAATAAACCTAATTCTTTTTTTGAATTTCCTCTATTATAATAAGCATCTGAATAATTTGGATTAATTTCTATAGCTTTGTCATAATCTTTTATAGCCTCTTTATAAAGACCTAAATCGTTTTTAGAATTTCCTCTGTTGCCATAAGCACAATAATTATTAGGCTCTAACTCTAAAATCTTATTAAAATCTTTTATAGCCTCATCAAAAAGCTCTAAATAATTTTTGGAAACTCCTCTATTATTATATGCATCTATATTATTAGGGTCTAACTCTATAACCTTATTATAATCTTCAATAGCTTCTTTGTGTAAGCCAGCATTATTTTTAGCAAACCCTCTGTTATAATAAGCATCTTTATAATTTTTACTTAATTCTATAGCTCTGTCATAATCCTTTATAGCTTTTTTAAAAAATCCTAAATTACTTCTAGCAAGTCCCCTGTTATAATAAGCTAATGCATAATAATCAATTAAGTCTATAGCTTTACTATAATAATCTATAGCATCTCTATATTCTCTCATATTGTTTAGAGCAACTCCATTAGTATTACAATCGAAATATTCATCTAAAGTATCTAAATCGTTAATATCTATTTCATCATTTTCATCATTAAACATAGTTTTATCATAATGAAAATACTCAATAAACCTGTTGTAAGTATAAAGTTCGTCAGGCTCTTTTATATAGAATGTTTCAAGTATTCTGTTTAATTCATCATTAAAATTTTCTGCCTTGCTGTTAAAATCATGAAAATCAGAATAATTAAATGGTTCAATATTATTTAAAAAATTATTTGCCTCATATAGAATTTTTTCTGCTTTTTCTTTAAAATCATCTTTTAAATCTGGAACTTCTCTTTCTTCAAAAGCTTCTAATGATATTTTGCATTTTTCTATATGTTTACTAAAAAGATAATTAGATATTTTTGGCATTTTTCATTCCTATATATTATTTTTATATACTCAAAAATTTTAAGTTTGTCAAAAATAAATTTTTTAATTTAAGTTATTTGTGTGTACTAGCCCAGCTGTACACACTTAGCAATAAACATAGTTCTTTTATCGACGCTATGCATGTTGTAGGCAATGTACCTTTTGGTATAAAATAACTAAAAAACTGTATTTTAAACTTTATTTAGGTATTATATTACATTTAATATAGATTTTTGAAATATGAAGTTCTAGCAAATGTATATAGCAGTTGTCAAAATTCAATCATTTCAATATATAACAATAATAAAAATAAATTATCAGCAATGTTTTATTTATCTCAAACCATATTGATTTTGAATATTTTTTATATTTTCTTTAAACAACTTATCATTGGGACATAATTCCAAAGCATTTTTACAATCTTTTAATGCATCTTCATATTGTCCTAATTTTTTTTTAGCTGCTCCTCTGTTATTATAAGCAGCACTCTCATTAGGGTTTAACTCTATAGCTTTGTTATAATCCTTTATAGCTTCTTCATGCTGACCTAAATTATATTTAGCTATTCCTCTGTTATTATAAACATCACTGCTCTCATTATGGTCTAACTCCATAGTTTTGTTATAATCCTTTATAGCTTCTTCATATTGACCTAAATTACAT
>NZ_SRZM01000455.1 GCF_019402445.1 Brachyspira pilosicoli | reverse complement strand
ATCTAATTCTTAGCGATGAAGATTATGAAAATACAAATAAAAAAATTGCAAATATAATATTTATTTCATCAAATGATTTAAAAGAATATTTAAATAGAAGTCATTATTTGGCTCATTTATATGAATAATAATTAATTAGTTATTTTTATATTAATATATTGATAATATTATAATATAAAGTATAATGTTAGCAATTTTACTACTAGGGGGTAAAAAGTGAAACGAATAATATTATTAATGATTGCTGGATTAATGATGTCATTATCTCTATATTCACAAGTTGAGAGATTTACAAGATTAACTCCACAACAGTTAACAAACTTAGCAAATCCAAGAAGACTTTCTCATAGAATATTTTATAGAGAAAAATCAAAAGGACCTAATGCTAAATGGTTTGATGCAGTTAAAGAGGGTGATTTAGAAGAAATAAAAAAAATGGTTGAAGCAGGACAGGATATTGAAGTTCAAGATACAGCAAGTTTAAAACAAACAGCTTTAGGTTGGGCAGCTTTTATAGGATATTTAGATGTAGTTCAGTATTTAGTAAGTAAAGGTGCTAACTTATATGCTGGAGACACTGCTGATGTTACTAGTGCTTTTAAATCTGCTATACTTGGAGGAAATATTGAAGTAATTGAATATTTATATCCTTTATACAATGGAAGACTAAATTTAAATGAGCAAGATAAAAGAGATGGTGAAACAATGCTTATGGTGGCAGCTGGTAATAATAGAGAGGATGCTGTTAAGTTTTTATTAAGTAAAAATGTAGATGTGAATATTGTAAGCAGACAATTAAATAAAAGTGCTTATACTTATGCTTGCGAATCCAAAAATCAAAATATTATCAGTATGATAAAAGCTGCTGGCGGAACTAATGTAAGAACTGGTAAAGCTTCTTGTAATTAATATTTTATAAGAGAAAATAAAATAATATGTTTTATTTAGTTCCAGTATTTATAATTCTTCCATTAATATTAATGGCTGTAATGATATTAGTACCTAACCATATAGGAAAAAAATTACCTCCATCATTTACAAAATCAAAATCTTCTGTTTTACAAATAAAGAGAAATGATTTATTTGATTTGTTAGTGAATTATGAGAATTATCCTATATGGTTAAAGTATTTATCACTTGTTCAAGTAGAAAAAATAGATGATGATAAATTAAAAATCATACAAACTTATAGTAATAGAAAAATATCTCAAGATCTCACTGAAGTAAGAAGAATTAATGATAATGATAAATCAGAGATATCCATTGTTAAATTAGAAAATGAATTTACCGTTTTGTGGACATATATATTAGAAGATTTAGATGATGATAAAACAAAAATAACTATAAAAGAGACAACATATGTTTATCATCCTTATTTTAGATTTATTTTTAAGTATGTTCTTACAGATGAAAATGGTAAAAATGAGTTTTTAATTAGACTTAAAAAATATGTTAATAAAAGATAGATATTATTGACTAATTTTATTTTTT
>NZ_SRZM01000454.1 GCF_019402445.1 Brachyspira pilosicoli | reverse complement strand
CTTGTCTTGTCTTGTCTTGTCTTGTCTTGTTAATAAAGTAAAGTTTTTCATATAAAAATATTATACTTTACATAATTATTTTGTCAACTTATTTTTATAATATACGCTAATAATATCAAAAAAGAGGAAATTATTAAAAATCTCCTCCTTAAAATTGATATCAATAAAACTCTACTGAATTAATTGAATTAGCTACTTGCTCCATAGATATATATTCATTCTCTTTTGGAAATGTGTAGCTTAATATAAGATAATTTGAGTTTTTTTCTTCAAATATAGAAAAAAATAATATTGTATTTTCTAATGTCATTTTATATTGTATGTTTTTATTGCCATTAATATTAAAATAATTTTTAAGTATATTATAATCAATACCCTCTATATGATTTATAAGATTTTCTAAAGAATTATTTTCCGCTTGCATATAACCTATTAAACAGCTCGTCTGACTTTCTTCTTCCAAAAAAATACTTTCTACAAAAAATAAATCTTTTACATATCCTGTAGTCTCTATTATATAATCTCTCTCTTCATCAGATAGTTTTATAGAATTATTTAATGGAACAAGTTTAACATTTATATTAGTTACATCATATTTATTTTTATATATAATATCATTATCCAAATCTAATTTTTTAAATCTTATATTATTATTAGAGAATATATCATAATTATTATTTTGATTACAGGAAATTATTAATAGTAATAAAAAACAAAATATTTTCATAATTTTTTATTTTGTTACAGTGACAGTTCTGCTTGTAAAACTAACTAAACCTGTTATAAGATTTAGAAATACATCACCCGCACTTCTTCTTGAATAAACCTCATAATTTGCTGAATTGCCAGCCAACTTTGTAACATCAACATCATTAACAGGAACTAATCCCCAAAGTGCATACCACTGTTTTCTTGTTAATTCAACACCAGTCTGAGGACCATCGCCTATTAAATGCCTATGCTGATAAGAGCATGAAACAAAAAATATACTTAGAGCCAATAATAAAATTATAGTCTTTGTCATTAATAAACTCCTTAATATTAAATTTGCACGTATAAGTGAACAATGTTCAGTTTAACACAATAAACATCTTTGTCAATGAATAAAAGCAAAATAAAAACATAAATAGAATTTGTTCAAGTTTGGTGATATATAGAAGTATTAATTATAAATAATATATTATGAACCCATTAAAATATTTTATCAGTTTAAATTTATTTTTAAAAAATAAAACCGCACGGTAAGCCAAACTAATAAAAAATAAAATTATTATTATGAATAAAATTATATTTTAAAATTAACTCACCGTGCGGAGAAATTATCTTGTAAACATCTTAACGTATCTTTCTCTATACTTATAGCTTAATAGCTTCTTATTATATAATTCAGAGAGTTCTTTTATTTCTGTATTATCCATTTTTTCTGTGTCTATTGCATAAATATAGCTATCTTCTTTAAAACCTTTTATCATAATATTAATATAGCCATTGAATTTTCTCTCCAAAAATGTTTTAAAGAAAAATATAGAAAATACTAAAATTAAAGAATTCACTATAACATAAGCCAAAATAAAAATATAATAAGAATAAACAAACTTCTTTCCACTGCTAAGTATAAAAAATCCCTCTCCCTGATATATAGCTGTTTCAAATAATAAATGTTTTTTCTTAAAAGTATTCCAATCTTCAGTCTGATATTTAAGCTCATTATCATAATATATTAAAGCTACATCATAAGTATTTGCAAATCCTTCATATTCTACATTATCAGACTCTAAAGAAAAAGTAGTCTGTGCCTCATATATAATATTATCCCTTATATCGCTATAAGAACTAGAAATCTTTCCATCAAATGCCCAATTCAAAATGCTGTACAATATTATAAATATAAAAGCAACCACTATTGATACACACACTACAAAGTTTGATGATAAAGATGAGAAAAAAGTATTGTTATTTTCAATGCTAAATAAATAGAAAAAATATATTATATGACTAATATAAAAAATAAATATTACATGATAAATTCTAGTTAAAAAAGAAGCGATTATACTTTCCCTTAAAAATATCCTATCAAGTGAAAAGAAATTAAAAGCATAAAATAATCCCAATATAGATAATATAAAAGGCATCAAATAAACAACCATATAAAAAAATAGTTCTATTCTAGAATATTTTTTAACATTATAGAAAAATATACATACAAAATAAAATGAACATAAAAACTCTAGACAAATTAATATATTCATTACATATTTGTTAATCTCAAGTATCATATATGCACACATAGATATAATAGTTAAAGAAGATATTGCTGCTACTATAAAATTAATATTATGTTTAATTAGTTTTTCCACTCTATTTCCCCTGTTTTTACTATATCATACAATTTTTTAATCATATTATAATCTAACCCTAAAAATGAAGCATTATTCACTAAATTATATATAGCACTTACAAATATAGGCTGCGTATATAATATATTCTCTTCAACATATGGATATGATGATATTATCCTAGATATATTAAACAAAATTGATATAAGCCTTGATGAAGAAGATAATTCATTATTTTTTATTGAATATGGTAATATACTTTTAGCTGCTATTGCTATAAATATTGGATTAATATTTTCTAAAGTAGATATATTATCAATAGAATTATCTATCATTTCTTTTGCTTTATCTCTAAACTCTTTTACATCATATTTATACTCATTGTAAATAGGAAGATATGCTATATAACTTGTATGCATTATATCTTTTAATATTAAAAGCACAGATAAATAATCAACTAATTCATCATCTGAAAGATTAAATTTATCATCATTAATAAAAGAATACTCTTCTCCATTTTCATTTTTTATACGAGCTAATACTATTTGTTTTATTATATTACTTTTTAGAGTTTGATAAGTATATGCAGTATAATCTATAAAAGATTCATTATTATTAGATTTTTTTATAAGTTTAATGATAGATTCTTTTTGAACTTCATAACTCTTATCATATCCAGGTATATGCGATAGAAACTCAAAATTAATATTATTTTCCACATATTCTGTAAATTTGTTATAAGCATCATTTCCTAAAAGCACGAAACCAATCCTATATTAATATAATCCTATTTATTATATTCGGTAAAATTTATATATAGATAAGATAA
>NZ_SRZM01000453.1 GCF_019402445.1 Brachyspira pilosicoli | reverse complement strand
ATATAATATTTATTTCGCATATAATTGGAGATTATGGAGTTGTAGCATTAGGAAATAGTGCTTCACTTATGTTTATTATAACTTCTGTGTCTTTAGGATTATCAATAGGAGGCTCTATTATAATCTCTAAATATAAAGGAGCTAATGACACTATAAAATATAAACAAAGTATTACAACTCTATTATTTTTATCAGCACTATTTTCTATAATAATTTCAATATTGGGCATAATATTTTCTAAGCATATATTAATATTTATGAATGTACCAAAAGATTCTTTTAATTATGCTTATGACTATATTAGAATAATTTTTTCTGGTGTATTTTTCATTTTCTTATACAGCTCTATATCATCAGTGATAAAATCAAGCGGAAAAGAGAAAGTATCATTATGTTTTATAATTATTGCTTCTATTACTAATATACTATTAGATTTTCTGTTTGTATATGTTTTGAAATTATCAGTAAAAGGTGCTGCTTTTGCTACCATAATATCTCAGTTTTTGAGTTTTTTATTATCATTATATTTTATAAGAAAAGATATAGTTTTTAGTATAGATATAAAAATAATAAAAGAATTAATATTAGTATCTTTTCCATGTATATTTCAAATGCTCATTATAAATATTTCTTTTTTTATTATTAATATAATGATGAATAAATATGATGTAATAACAGGTTTTACTATAGGTCTTAAGATTAATACTTTTATTGGTATGATATCATGGTCTATAGGAGAAGCTTTAAGTATATTAGTTGCAACAAGTATGGGAAAAAGAGATTATATTAAAATAAAAAATACTGTTATATTTGCAGTGTTTTTTAATATTGCTATTACTATGACAGTTGTTGCATTTATACATATATTTGCTAAAAACATTATATCTATATTTTATAATGGAGATGACAAAACAATAAATGATATTATATTTTATTTGAGAGTTTGTGCTTCATTTAATGGTATAGCATATGCTCTTATGTATAT
>NZ_SRZM01000452.1 GCF_019402445.1 Brachyspira pilosicoli | reverse complement strand
CTTTAAAAATTTTCTAATAAAAAAAGCGATAGGGCTTATTATAACTCTATCGCTTTAATATTCTTATCTTTATTAATTATTTATACTTCTTTGATATATACTTTGTTCATAGTTGAGTTTACAATAGGATTGTCGTTGTGGTCTCTTTGTAAAGCAACTATTTTATCAGCAACATCCATTCCATTAACAACATTGCCCCAAACAGTATATTGTCCGTCTAAGAAAGGGCAGTCTGCTACACAAATAAAGAATTGTGAACCAGCACTGTCTGGATGCTGACTTCTTGCCATAGAGCATATTCCTCTTTTGTGTGATACATCATTAAACTCAGCTTCTATATTAAAACCAGGACCTCCTGTACCATGTAAATGCCTTTTAGTAGGGTCTTTACTAGTGGGGTCGCCACCTTGTATCATAAAGTTAGGTATTACTCTGTGAAATCTAATTCCATCATAAAAGCCTTCATTTGCTAATTTTTTAATAGCTTCCACATG
>NZ_SRZM01000451.1 GCF_019402445.1 Brachyspira pilosicoli | reverse complement strand
TCATATTTCTTTAAATGAAGTTTTAATTTTGCTATATTATAATAGGCTAAAGAATTATCTTCTACATCATCAACTTCAATATCATCAAAAACAATATCAATATTATTTAGTTTATAATTACACCAAGCAATATAATGGTCGCATTTTATTCTGTCAACAACATTTTTCTTTTCATCTCTCATAAATATTTGTTTAGCTTTTTTAAAATCTCTTAAAGCCTCACTATATTCTCTTAATTTGTATTTAAGTTTAGCCCTATTATAATAACCGTCTGAATATTTATGATTTATTGAAGTATTGAAATCTTCTAAAGCTTCATCATATATATTTAAATTGAATTTTATAAAACCTCTCAAATTATGTAAATCGTATTTCATATTATTGTTTGTTTCTATAAAATGATTATAATTTTCTATAATATCAGAATAATCATATTTAACTTTTTGAGTATTAAAA
>NZ_SRZM01000450.1 GCF_019402445.1 Brachyspira pilosicoli | reverse complement strand
ATACAAATATTAAAAATAAACTAGTGAAACAAATAGAAAAATATATATAATTATAATTAAATATTTTTTTATTTTTTATTATTAAAAATAACGTATATATTATATATAATACACCAATCAATATTAATATTTTATTAAATATATTTAATTTAGAAAATTGAGTATAAAATCTATATACAATAGGCACATTCAATAAACCTTGAGATTGAACTCTACCTCTTCCACTAAAAAATGCAGTTAATGAAAATGATGATATTGTTAATACTATTGTTGATAACAAAATAAATAGTATATAAAAATTAGAGTTAG
>NZ_SRZM01000045.1 GCF_019402445.1 Brachyspira pilosicoli | reverse complement strand
ATTTATGTGTTTTGCCTGGTTTACCGTGCGGAAATATAGACAGCAAATTTAAAAATAACTAGGGTGGGAAGCAAAAATTAGAGTGTAACTAAAAAAATAAATATAATTTAATATTATAGTAAAAAATAAAAAGCCTATAGGGTGGGGAGTTAGAATAAAATTTATTTATGAAATTATATTATAAACAATTAAATATATTACTACTTGAAGTTACATAAAATTAATTTTTTTGATATATTATTAATTTTTTTTGACAATTTTTATATTATTTATTATACTAATAAAAGTACAAAATAATAAAAATAACTTATATTATTTTAAGGAGTAATATACTATGGATTTAAATGCTTTTAATTCAATAGAATCAAAAGAAGTATTCAAATGGTTCAATGAAATAAATAAAATACCAAGAGAATCAGGACATGAAAAAGAGATTAGTGACTTTTTGGTAAAATTTGCTAAAGATAGAAATTTAGAAGTATATCAAGATAGTGCTATGAATGTAATTATAAAGAAGAAAGGCACAAGCGGATACGAAAATAAACCTGCAGTAATAATACAAGGTCATGTTGATATGGTATGCGAAAAAACAAAAGACTCTAAACATGATTTTAGAAAAGACCCTATAGAAATGATAGTAGAGGGTGATATATTAAGAGCTAATAATACAACACTTGGAGGTGATGACGGTATTGCTATAGCTATGGGTATGGCATTACTTGATTCTAAAGACTTGCCTCATCCTCCTATAGAATTACTAGCTACTACTGCAGAAGAAACTGGTATGGACGGAGCTATTGCTATTACTGGTGAGCATATAGACGGTAAAACTATGATTAATATAGACGGAGAAGAAGAGGGAATATTTTTGGTAAGCTGTGCTGGCGGAATGAATACTTTAACAGATTTTGATATTAAAAGAGAAAAAGCAGAAGGAAAAGCTTTAAAAATAGAAGTATCAGGACTTAAAGGCGGACATTCTGGTATAGAGATTATTAAACAAAGAGCTAATGCTATAAAATTGCTTGGAAGATTATTATATGCTGTGAGAGATGATATTGTTATATCACATATAGAGGGCGGTGCTAAGCATAATGCCATAGCAAAACATGCAGAGGCTTTAGTAGTTTCTAAAGATATTAATAAAGTAAAAAAGACTTTAGAAGAAGTTGCTAAAAACTTAAAAAATGAATATAGAGTAGAAGACCCTGATATGGTTATAAATATTTCAGAGGCTTCAGATGTTAAAGAAAGCTTTACTAAAGAATTGAGTAATAATGTTATTAACTTTATGATGCTTGTACCAGATGGTGTTGCTTATATGAGTAAAGATATAGAAGGCTTGGTTCAGACTAGCTGTAATAATGGTGTATTAAAAGAAGAAGATGGAAAATTAAGATTTACTATATCAGTGAGAAGTTCTGTAGAAAGCTCATCTAAAGAGATAGGTTTAAAGATAGAATCTGCTGCTCATATGACAAAAGCTTCTTTCCAAATGTCTAATGGTTATCCTGCTTGGGAATATGATGCTAATTCAAAAGTTAAAGATATAGCATTAAATGTTTATAAGAAAGTTACAGGAAAAGATGCAAAAATAGAGGCTATACATGCAGGACTAGAATGCGGAATACTTAAAAAGCCTTTACCTAATGTTGATATGATAAGCATAGGTCCAGATATTAAAGATGTACATACACCTGCCGAACATTTAAGTATATCTTCTGTTGATAGAATGTGGAGATTTTTAAAAGAGCTTGTTATAAGTATTGCTTAAATAAAAATACTTAAATAAAAATATTAAATGATAATAAAAAATAGGGAGAGAAATAGGAATGTCTATTAAAGAAGAGGCTAGAAAGCTATCAAAAAATGCTTATGGTGGAATAAAGGGAGAAGATTATGTACCTTTTATACCTGCTACTACTGTGATGCCGGAGATGACCGGTTATTCTATAATACTTGGTGTTATACTAGCTATAGTTTTTGCGGCTGCTAATACTTATTTAGGATTGAAAGTAGGTCTTACAATATCTGCTGGTATACCTGGTGCTATACTTGCTACTGGTGTGTTTAAAGCTTTATTTAAAAGAAATAACATACTAGAAGCTAACTTTGCAGCATCACTTACTGCAGTTGGCGAATCTATTGCTGGCGGTATAATATTTATTTTGCCTGCTTTAATATTATTTGGTATGGGGCTTTCAATATTTACCGTAATAATTGTTACTATTATTGGCGGATTTATGGGTTGTTTTTTCATTACACCTGTAAGAAAATATTTAATAGTAGAAGAGCATGGTTCTTTGGTTTATCCTGAAGCTATGGCTCAGGCTGAAGTTTTGGTAATAGGCTCTGAGGGCGGTAAAGGTTTTAAGTATATGATTACTGGTATTATTGCTGGTGTTGGATACAAACTTTTATCTGGCGGATTTGGTTTTTGGAAAGAGAGTGCTACTTATATAATTAAGCCTTATGAAAAAACTATGCTTGGAGTGGATACTTTAGCTTCACTTCTTGGGGTTGGTTTTATTATTGGACTTGAAACTTCATCTTTAATGTTTGCAGGCGGTATAGTTGCTTGGCTTGGTCTTATACCTATTATTAAATATTTTGGAAGTTTAATTAATACTCCGATATTCCCTTCTACTACTTTGATATCAGAAATGTCTGCTCAGGAAGTTTGGGGAAGTTATATAAGATATATTGGTGCTGGTGCTGTTGCTATGGGAGGTTTTATCTCTTTGGCTAAATCTCTTCCTACAATTATAGATTCTTTCAAAAAATCTATAGCTGGTATGGGTGAGAAGGGTGCTAATGATAATCATGACAGAATCAATCAAGATGCTCCTATAATATGGCTTATTACTGCTGCTATATTTGGCTTTTTAGCTACTTGGCTTGTTCCTATAATTGGAGGCGGAATATTAGGCGGTATATTGGCTGTAGTATTCTGTTTCTTCTTTGCTGTTGTATCTGCAAGAATGGTTGGAGTTATTGGTGCTAGTAACAACCCTGTTTCTGGTATGACTATTGCTACTCTTTTAATTGTTGCTACTGCTTTCAAATTAACAGGCAATATTGGTGAAGAGGGTATTAGAATGTCACTTGTTGTTTGTGGTGTCGTATGTGTATCTACTGCTACAGCAGGCGGTGTTGCTCAATCTTTGAAATCTACTTTTATAATTGGCGGTTCTCCTAAGAATATACAAATTGGTATGTTTATAGCTCTTTGTGTGTCTTCTGTTGGTGCTGCTGCTACTGTTATACTTATGCAAACTGCTTATGGTATTGGTAGTGAGGCTGTTCCTGCTCCTCAGGCTACTTTGATGAAACTTATAGTTGAGGGTATTATGACTGCTCAGTTGCCTTGGACTTTGGTTATAATTGGAGCTTCTATTGCAGTATTTTGTGCTTTAGCTAAACTTCCTATACTTCCTGTGGCTTTAGGTTTATATTTGCCTATCACTTTAACTACTACTATATTTATTGGAGGTATAGTAAGAAAATTAGTTGAAATGAAGTTTAAAGATAAAGAAGAAGAAAAAACTGAGGCTGTTGAAAAAGGTATATTGCTTGCTTCTGGTTTGGTTGCAGGTGATGCTATTACTGGTATATTTATAGGTGTTATGGCTGCTTTAAATATTGCTATTAATTTTGGTTCTAAAATTGTTCCTCAAAGCAATGCTATTACATTTATAATCTTTATACTATTTGCTGCTTGGATTTATAAGTACGCTGTAAGTAAGGATAAAAAATAATATTTTAAAATAAATAGTATGGGCTTGGCAATTATATTGAGCTAAGCCCATTATTTTATAAAAAATTATTTATATATATTTATAGGATTTTTTAATAAATGAAAGATAATAGATTCTCATTAGATAATTTCTTAAAAGAAGAAGATAAGCATAATTTTGTATTGTATGTTCCAGAGATTATACATACTAATTGGAAAATAAATGATAATGGAAAAGTGCTTTTAATATTTGATGTTAATAACCCGATTACAAAAATAGCAGCTTGGCTTTTAAAAAAGAAACCCAATAAAGATATAGAATTCGATGAACTATGCACTTCCGCTTGGCTTAATATAGATGGAGAGAAATGCATATTTGAAATAGCTAAAATACAAAAACAAAACTCTAATGATAATTTTAAAGATTCTCTCATAAGATTAATCAAATTTATGCATTATATACAAGGCAGAAGATGGATAAAATATAAAAAAGTAAAAGCAAAAGAAGATGTTGATATATCTAAATAGTTTTATTTTTATGATGCATTATAATGTTTTTTAATAATTTATAAATTAAGTATAATATTAATATACTAATAACTATTATATGAGATATTGCACTTATATAATTTGATACTGTAAAATATTTTGGCTCTTCCCATTTAACTTCTTTAAAACTTAAGAAATTATTTAACTTATCAATATCATTTGTGTTAAACCCACTAAATTGTTGGAAGTTGTTATTAAAAAATATTAAACTTCTTGGATCAGTAAAATTATATTTATTATTAACTATTTTGTATGGAGAGCCTTCATCTTTGGATTTAAAAGTTTCTAAACCATATCCATATATTGATTCATAAGGTAATCTTGATGTATTTAATTCATAAGTATTATTTGTAAAATCTATCATATTATATATTTCTAATTTATTATTTATATATGTTACTTTATATTTATTATGATTACTTTTTATAGAGTAAAACACATCATCATCAAAGTCTATATTTGTTTCAACATAATTTTTATTAATATTTTGTATGCTAATAAATCTATGATAATATAAAATTGTAGTTGATAGAATGATAAATATAGAAAGTATAATTTTTTTATTATTATTCCAAATATTTATTTTAGTAAAGATAATTGAAAATATCATTAATATAGGTATTATTA
>NZ_SRZM01000449.1 GCF_019402445.1 Brachyspira pilosicoli | reverse complement strand
AATTATGTACATTAAAATTGAATTGTCAAGTTAAATTACATAATTATATTATCATAATCAAATAAATATGAACTATAATACAAATAATTATTTAACAATTAATTATTATATATTAGATACAATAATATCTGATATTTCAGAACATTTTACTAATTTGTATAAATTAGATATATTTTTATCTTTAGGCATAATATCTATAGTTCTATAGCCTTCTTCTATGGTTTTATAAACGGCATTTTCTATATTTTCTGCCTCTTTATCCAAATTAAAAGAATGTCTAAACATCATAGCAAGAGAAAGTATAGTACCTATAGGATTAACTAAATCTTTACCGGCAATATCAGGAGCAGAACCATGAATAGGCTCATACATACCAACTGTATTATCAGCAAGACTTGCAGAAGGTGCCATACCAATAGAGCCAGTTATAACACTAGCCTCGTCAGAAAGTATATCGCCAAACATGTTTTCTGTCACTATAATGCCAAATTGAGAAGGATTAGCAATAATCTGCATAGCAGCATTGTCTACATACATATCATTATATTTAATATCGTTATATTCTTTCGATAAATTATTCATAATTTCACGCCACAATTTAGAAGTATGAAGCACATTAGCTTTATCAACAGAAGTTAAAGGCTTTTTAAGTTTTCTAGCCATATCAAAAGCAACCTTACCTATTCTTTTTATCTCGTTTTCATCATAAGGCATAATATCTATTGCTTTTTTTGTGTTATTAGTGTTTTCAAATTTATGCTCTCCAAAATATACGCCCCCAGTAAGTTCTCTCACTATAACAAAATCAATATCATTTTTAGTAACAATTTCTTTTAGAGGTGAAGCATATTCTAATGGTTTAAGCATTTTTATAGGTCTAATATTAGCATAAAGCCCCATACCTTTTCTTAATTTAAGAAGCCCTTTCTCTGGTCTGTTTTCTGGAAGAACATTATCCCATTTAGGACCTCCAACAGCACCCAAAAGCACAGAATCAGAAGATTTGCATTTTTCTAAATTTTCATCAGTTAAAGGAATTCCATATTTATCTATAGAAGCTCCTCCCATATCAACATATTCTAAATTGAATTTATGAGAATATTTTTGCTCTATTTTTTTTAATACATCAATAGCCTTAGAAATAATTTCAGGACCAACACCGTCCCCTTCAATAACAACAATATTTTTTTCCATAAATAATTATCCCTTAAATTAATTATTATTATTTTTTATAGAGTTCAAAAGCCCATTAGAGTTAATAATATTTTTTATAAACTCTGGGAAAGGCTCTGCTTTGTAGCTTTCATTTTTTGTAATGTTTTTAATAATACCGCTGTCAAAATCAACTTCAACCTCATCACCAGCACTTATTTTTTTGCTAGCCTCATCACATTCTAATATAGCAAGCCCTATGTTAATAGAGTTTCTATAAAATATCCTTGCAAAAGATGAAGCTATAACGCAAGATATACCAGATTCTTTAATAGAAATAGGAGCATGCTCTCTAGAAGAACCGCAGCCGAAATTCTCTCCTCCTACCATTATATCCCCTGCTTTAACCTTGCCTACAAAATCTTTATCAATATCTTCCATACAATGAGAAGCCAACTCTTTATGATTAGCAGTATTTAAATATCTTGCAGGAATGATAACATCAGTATCAACATTATCTCCATATTTATGAACGAAACCTTTAGCTTTCATATTATCTCCTAATTTAATTATTATTAATAATAAATACGGCTATAAAAACTACATTCATAAAAACTTTCAGCCGTAAAATTAGTAATGAACAATTTTTTAATTTATCAATTTTTTGTTGTTCTTTTTCCCGCAGCTCGC
>NZ_SRZM01000448.1 GCF_019402445.1 Brachyspira pilosicoli | reverse complement strand
ATTTATTTTAAAGCTCAATTATAAAAAGCATACCCACCCAAGCTTTTTTTAGTTTGCTAGTTTTTAAAGCACGCGGTTAATAAATTTATGTTTGTATATTCTAATCTACTATCAATTAAATTTATTTTTTAGAATTGTTTTAACGCGTGATGAAGAAGTTATATTAAAAATAATTTATAAATAGTTATTTCAAGTTCTAACTAACAAATAAAATAATATCCCAATTTATCACTAGTAACAATCTAAAAAATATTATATAATACATCATCTTTACATAAAGGAAATATATAAATGAAAGCATTAATTATTACAGATAATTTATTTGAAGATTCAGAATTATTTTATCCTTATTTTAGACTATTAGAAGAAGGTTTTGAAGTTGATATAGCAGCTCTAAATAAGGGAGAAATTAAAGGAGAATACTTTTTCAAAGTTGAGGCTAAATTGGATTTTTCTGAAGTAGAGCCTTCAAATTATAAAGTATTGATAATACCTGGAGGAAGAGCACCTGAGGCTATAAGAGGCAATGAGAATGTTAAAAAAATAATAAAATACTTTGTTGATAATAATCTTACTATAGGAGCTATTTGTCATGGACAGCAAACTTTAATATCTGCAAAAGTATTAGAAGGAAAAGATGCTACATGTTATATAGCTATAAAAGATGATTTAATCAATGCTAAAGCTAATTATAAAGATGAAAAAGTGGTTGTATGCGGAAATATCATAACTTCAAGATGTCCTGATGATTTGCCATATTTTGCTAAAGAGATAATAAAGAAATTGAAATAATTATAAATAATAAAAGAGGCTCTAATATAGGGCTTCTTTTTTTGTTTTATTAGAACTCCCGCCCATTAAGTTTTATAGTTTAAATTAAAAAATATAATTTCTATTTATTTTAAAGCTCAATTATAAAAAGC
>NZ_SRZM01000447.1 GCF_019402445.1 Brachyspira pilosicoli | reverse complement strand
AGATTTAGAGGCTAAAAGAATAGATGCTGTGATAGTAGATGAAATAGTAGCTCGTTATTATATATCTAAAGAGAATGCTGACTTTGAACTTTTAGAAGAATATCCTATTACAGCTAAATCGTTTGGAGTTGGTGTAAGAAAAACAGATACAGAATTATTAAATGCTATTGATAAGGCTTTAGATGATATGAGGGCTGATGGAAAGGCTGCTGAAATATCTACTAAA
>NZ_SRZM01000446.1 GCF_019402445.1 Brachyspira pilosicoli | reverse complement strand
AAACAATATTGAAAAAGGAGAATATTATATGTCATCTATTAAACCATTAGCAGATAGAGTTCTTTTACAAGTTTTAGAACAAGAAGAAAAAACTTCAAGCGGAATACTTCTTCCAGATACAGCTAAAGAAAAAACTCAAAAAGCAAAAGTAGTTGAAATAGGCTCTAGTAAAGATATACAAGTAAAAAAAGGTGATATAGTTATA
>NZ_SRZM01000445.1 GCF_019402445.1 Brachyspira pilosicoli | reverse complement strand
ACTATATACATTATAAAAACCTAATCTATAAGTATCAAGCTCCATACCAAAATTATATATTAAATTTCCTCCAATTTTAAAAGACCATCTGTCTGAAAAATAAAAATATCTTACAACATTCAATTTTACATAAGGCATAAAAGGAAGCTTATACATAAAAGCAATATTTTTTTGATTAAACTCTGTCATATATTTATAATTATCAATAAGTCCAAATGAATAATCTGCCTGATTAGCTGTACTGTATAAAGGAATTAAAATTCCGCCTCCTATGCCTAAAGAAACTTTATTGTGAAAATTTAGTCTAAGCAAATATCCTAAAATAATACTA
>NZ_SRZM01000444.1 GCF_019402445.1 Brachyspira pilosicoli | reverse complement strand
TTTTATTGGTATAAAAGAACCAAAAGAACTACATTTTATGAAATCTACCTTCTTAAAAATTTTCAGTATATACACAACAAATTAAAAAATGCTTGGGCGGGCAGCAAAAAAATCTAATTCTACTAAAAAGAAAATTAAAAGTTTATACTGCAAATTAAAACTTCAAATCTAATGGGTGGGAAAATGTAATTAAATTTTAAAACTTAATTTACATACCCCACCCTATAGATATTATAATC
>NZ_SRZM01000443.1 GCF_019402445.1 Brachyspira pilosicoli | reverse complement strand
CAGCCTTTTTGGTTCTTTGCGGCAGCAAAAGAACTGGGGGTATGGGGGCTAGTCCCCATAAGTAATTAAAAATAAAAAACTAGTTTTTAATAAACTTAAAAATTTTTATTGTATAAAAAAGCGGGCTTAGAAAATAAGTCCGCTTTATTTATTCTTTTATATTATTATTTTATTTTTTTATCAATGGATATCCCATCTTCTCTCTTGATTCTATATAGGCAGCAGATACTTTTTTCATTAAATCTCTTACTCTTGCAATATATCCAGCTCTCTCTGTTACACTTATTGCATTTCTTGCATCAAGCATATTAAATACATGTGAGCTTTTCATTACCATATCATAAGCAGGAAGCACACATCCATTAGCTAAACATCTGTCGCATTCTTCTTCATATTCTTTAAAATGTCTAAAATACATATCAGTGTCAGCTATTTCAAAATTGTATTTAGAAAACTCTTTCTCTCCCTGTAAATGTACATCACCGTATTTTATTCCATGTCCCCATTCTAAATCATATACATTATCAACATTCTGTAAGTACATACATATTCTTTCAAGGCCATAAGTTATTTCACCTGTTATAGGTTTTAAGTTTATTCCTCCAACAGCTTGGAAATATGTAAACTGTGTTATCTCCATACCGTCAAGCCAAACTTCCCAACCGAGTCCCCAAGCTCCAAGTGTAGGTGATTCCCAGTCATCATGAACAAATCTTATATCATGGTCTTTAAAACTTATTCCCAATGCCTCCAAACTTTGTATATATAAATCTTGAATGTTTTCTGGAGACGGTTTCATTATTACTTGATACTGATAATAATGCTGAAGTCTGTTTGGGTTCTCTCCATATCTTCCGTCTGTTGGTCTTCTTGAAGGCTCTACATAAGCAACGCTAAAAGGTTCTGGTCCTAATGCTCTTAATGCAGTTGCTGGGTTAAATGTTCCTGCTCCTACTTCTAGGTCATAACCTTGCTGTATTATACATCCATTTTCACTCCAGAATTTATTTAAAGTCATTATTAAATCACTAAATGTCATTTTTTAGTTTTCTCCGATAATATTATATTTTTATATGTATTATATAATATATACAATTTAATTGCTATAAATTTATTAAAAAATCATATTAATTTTATATACTTTTTTAT
>NZ_SRZM01000442.1 GCF_019402445.1 Brachyspira pilosicoli | reverse complement strand
ATCATACATATAGAGGGTATATTAAAAAAATGAATAATACATTATCATTAATTATATTATTAATAGTATTTTTTGTAATAATAACTTTTGTGAAGAAAATGATATTCAATATCATGAGCAAAGGTAAATATAAAAACATAAAACTTAGTGAAGCTATAGAACTATATAAAAATAATAAAAATATAGGTTTAATAGACGTAAGAAGTTATCAGGAAGTGCAATATAGCGGATACATAAAAAACAGTATAAACATAGCTTTAGATGACAGCAGTTTTGACAATAAAATGTCTAAACTAGATAAAGATAAAGAATATATAGTTTACTGTGCAAGCGGCTCTAGGTCTTCTTATGCTTGTATGCGTATGTATAAATTAGGTTTTACTAAAATAAACAATCTTACATATGCTGGATATTCAGCACTTAATAATGCTTTAAAAAAATAGTTTTCAGTTCTTTTTTATAATTCTTAAATTGACAATTATTTTATTTTATGTATATTAATTTTATGGAGAGAGCATGAGAAAGATATATATTTTTTTGTTTATAATTTTTAGTTTAACCGCTTATAGTCAGAGTTTCAACAGTTTACTTAATAAAAACACAGAAGCTATAATTAATTTTAGCCTATCAACTAATAACAATAAAATTATAGTAAAAGCAAATATTCCAGACGGTTATTATGCATATTTAGAATCAAAAATAGCAAATAAAATATTATTCTTTGCAGACAACAAAGAAATAAATACAACTTATCCAGAAGGTGAAAAGTATCATGATGATACTATAATAAAAGGTGAACAAGAGTTTATATTAAATGATATTGATATAAATAAAATTAACTTTATCAAAACAACCTATCAATTATGCTCAGCAAAAGACAATGTATGCTTACAGCCTCAAAGTAAAATAATATACGGCGAAGAAATTGATATACCAAATGCTAATATAACAGATGAAAAACCAGAGAATGCAAGTTCTATAGAAAACTATATTAAAGGAAGCAATAATATATTTATAACATTGATTTTAATATTTGCCGCAGGACTTGCATCTGTGCTTTTACCTTGTACTTATCCTCTACTCTCAATTACAGTGTCTATTTTAGGAACTACAAGTGATAATAAAAATAATAAAAAATCAAGTGTATTAGCTTCGCTTTTATTTGCATTAGGAGTAATCACAACATACACTCTTTTAGGTGCTATAGTTTCTGTGGCCGGGTTTGCTTTTCATAAAACTATACTATTTGGAAGTATTGGGTATAATCCTATTGTTTTAACTGTATTGGTATTACTATTCTTATACTTTACATTTTCAATGGCTGGATTTTATGAGATTAAAGCTCCTTCATTTTTACAGTCTGCTAAAACAAATGCATACGCTAAAAAAAATCAATCAATATTCCATAAATATATAATGGGGCTTCTTGCTGGAATAGTTGCTACTCCTTGTGCTGCTCCTATAATAGCGGTTATATTAGAAATAGGTTTTCTTAATCCTGTATTTGCTACTCTTTATATGGCTGTTTATGCTTTGGGTTTTGCTTCTGTATTATTTGTTCTTGGTACATTTGCTTCAATACTTACAAAAATGCCTAAAGCGGGAACTTGGATGGTATATGTTAAATATATTTTCACTTTTCTAATGATGATAATAAGTTTCTATTATGCTAATATACTTTTTGGTGTTTTAGGATTTAATAAAATAAGTTATATATTAGCATCTGCCACAATATTAGTATTTGCTATACTAGTTTACATAATAAAAAATAAAACTGCAATGTTGAGTTCATTAGAGAAAAAAATATTTGTTTCTGTGCTTATAATATCTATAGCATTAGGCTCTATTTATGGAATTATAAAACAAAAAGGTGAAGTTTCAAATCTTGTATCATACAATGAAGCATTAGAGCTTTCAAAACAAAATAACAAACCAATACTAATAGATTTCTCTGCTGTTTGGTGTGCAAATTGTTATGAGCTTAAAGAGAAAGTATTCGTAAATGAAGAGCTTAAAAAATTCATAGATGATAATTTTATTTTCACCGAAGTTGATGTTGATAAATACAAAAATATTTCTGATGAGTATAATGTTAAATGGCTTCCTTGGATAATAGTAATTGACAGAGACAAGAACATATTATACACAAAGAATTCATTTTCAAGTTTCGATGACAAAATGGCTTTGAGTATAAAAGAAGATTTAGATAAAGTAATTAATAAATAAATTTGATATAATGATTATTTTTATGTAAAACTAAATTATATAGAAAATTTATTACTTTTTATATATGCCCAAACAACTATATTTTTCAAAAATTATTTTCTTATTTTCATTGTTGGTGGGGACTAGCCCCCACACCCCCACTTCT
>NZ_SRZM01000441.1 GCF_019402445.1 Brachyspira pilosicoli | reverse complement strand
TTAGATATAGCAGAGAATCTTAAACTTAGAAAAATTGCAGGTATTCTAAAAAAAGCTCAAAGAGCTCAAAGAAATAGAAAGTAGTTTTTTATTCTAATAAAATAAACTTCAAAAATAAATTTGATTATCGTAGTTTATGTTTTATAAGTATTTATTTAATAAAATTAATTTTAAAAGAATATTATCTTGTAAAAAATTAATTGTTGAAGTATGATTTTTTAATAATGCTTTCGGAGTATATATTATGGCACTTTTGAAATACAGAGATTATGACAAATATGTATTAAGATTTTTGTATGAAACTAATGAAGCAGTACATAGAAGTAAAATATACGATAAAATTAAAGAATATACTAAACCGTCTGATGAAGATTTAGAATTAGTAAAAAAAAGTAATTATTCTAAATTTAGAGATAGAGTGGATTGGTCATTAACTTATTTAAAAAAATCAGAACTAATTGAAAGTGTTGGAAGAGGAATATATCAAATAACCGATTTCGGAAAAAAGTTCTACGAAGAAAATCCAAACTTTGATTTCAAAACCCTAAAAGAAAAAACTCCATATTTAGAAAACAGTAAAAGTTATAATAATGAAGAATATAATGATGATATAGAAGAAGATGAAAATAGAAGTGAGGTTGAAAAGAGTATTGAAGAATATTATGAGGGCGTAGAAAAAGATATATTAGACAGATTGCAGCTAATGGGTGAGAGCAGTGTTGATAAGGGTACAAGGTTTGAAAATATATGTTTAGATTTGCTTGAGAAAATGGGCTATGGTAAAAAATATAGAACAGGCGGAAGCGGTGATAGGGGAATTGATGGCACACTTACTATGGATAAATTCGGTTTTGATATAGTTGGTGTACAATGTAAATGCTACAAAGAAAACAATAAAGTTAATGACACAGAAATAACGAAATTTGCACATGGTCTTAAAAATGTTAATGGCATAAGCAGAGGAATTTTTATTACAACTTCAGATTATACACCTCAAGCAAAGAAGGTTGTAGAGGAATTAAAAGACATAAAAATAATTCTTATAAACGGATATAAACTTGCTAAATATATGCGTGAATATGAGGTTGGAGTAAAAGTATTAGAAACAAGAAATATATATGATATCATTATTTAAAAATTATTTATATACTAAAGGTTTGGATTTTATCAAAAATTACTTTTTTATCTTTTTATTATTTTCGGGTACTAGCCCCCGAACCCCCACTTCTTTTGCGACCGAAGGAAGT
>NZ_SRZM01000440.1 GCF_019402445.1 Brachyspira pilosicoli | reverse complement strand
TTTATTATTTAAATAAGGTGCTATGCCATGACCTCCATAAGGAGATGCTATTTCTCTTGCATAAGTTGGACTTACTGTTGTAACCAAATCAGAGAAAAATATTCCGCCCTTTAGTAAATTAATATTGCCATGGTCTTCAAAAGTATCAGGGCTAAAATTATTCCAACCTAAACCTAAATAATTATAAGTACTTATTGCATTATAAATACCTTGATAGTTGGCATTATGTATAGTGAGTACGCTTGCCGCCTTACCTACTTCATCATTCCAGTGCCAAGTTTTTATATATGCTGGTATTGCTGCTGTTTGCCAATCATTAGCGTGAACTACATCTGGTTTTAAATTTAAATCCTTACATAATTGAAGAACTGCTCTTGAAAAAAATCCAAATCTCCAAGCATTATCCTGATAGTCATTAAAAGCATTATCATGATAAAGACCTTCTCTGCTAAAGAAATGATGATGCTCTATAAAATAAAAATCTATACCATTATATACAGTCTTAAAAACACTGCACCACTCTTCACCTGTACCCATCCATACTCCCATAGTAGGAAGTACATTTTCTAAATGACAGCCCTTAAAATCAATATCTCTGTACTTTGGAATAACAACCGAAACCTCTACATCTAGCTTTTTTAAATATATTGGTAAAGATCCAGCAACATCTGCTAAACCTCCTGTCTTTATAAAAGGAACAGCCTCTGATGAAGCTATAACTACTCTCATTTTTGACATATTAAAAACTCCTAAATATAGAATACTTTTTAAATATACTACTTTATAAAAAAACTTCAAGCAAAAATAATAATATATTTTTAGTTATTTAAATAATGTTTAAATAATAATTGCTTTGTAGAATAAAGACTCACTCCCTTAATAGGGCTAATTTTTAAAGTAATGGTTGCTATTTTTATCTTTTTGTTTTCTATAATAACATATCTTTCACGAACGGCATTAATTATTTCTTTTGAGAGCGTTAAAATATTTTTATCTTCACTTTCAATTAAACTATATTCTACCTTATTATTATTTAATATTTTAAAAAAATTATTCTCAGTAAATCTGCTTGTAAAAATTATGAGCTTCATCTTTTTTATAATATCAACAATTAAATTATTATATTCTACTATAATTAAATCAGTATCTTTAGAGCTATTTTTATTTTTTCTTTTGCATTTATAAAACACATCTGCTATAGCTATTCTTTTATCATAAAAAAGTTTTTTCTTTAATTCTTTAGAAACTAAAAAATCTTTATTATCAATATTAAAACTATAGGCAATTAATTTCCAAAACTCACTTTTTTTACTAGAATAATACCAAGAGTTATTTTTCTCTTCATCGTCAAGCAAATTAAATTTTTCTTCTTGCGTATACAACGGAACAGGAAAACTTCCTAGTATTAATATATAGCTATTATCAAAAAAGAAATTTGTATCACTAAAAAGATGTGTCTCTATATTATTTTCCATAAACTATTCTAATATTTTAAGCATTTATTTTCTATTTCTAAAATATTTCATTTAAGCTATTTATAATAATATCACAATTCAAATATAATTATATTTTAATAAAAAATATCAAATACCAAAAGTTCTTCTAAAAGATTCTCTCAATTTTTTTATTGGTATCCACCAAGCTATTTTATTAATATTTTCAAAACTCATCTCTACTCTTATCTTTATAAAAAATATTACTATCTCTAAAGTATTTCTATTATGATAAATTCCTAAAAACTTTACATCATTAATTTTTAATTTAGTATCTTCATAATCGCCATATTTTTGTGCTAATATTGTTTGTATAGCATCTATAGGTCTCTCTAAAAACCATGGAGTCAATTGATAATACTTCCAAAACTCATCTACTTCAAAAGATATTTTTTTATAATATTCCCAAGGTTTAAAAGTTATAAAGTGAATAATTTTAACATCATCTGTTAATTTATTATTAAGTCCTTTTAATGGGAAAAAATTCCAATTATCTCCAATATCATAAACTTTACCCTTTAAGCAAAAATTTAATAAATCTTGATCTCCATGGGCATTATTATAGTTTTTATTCCAATACTCAATAAATTTATCTTCTATTTTATTTTCTCTCCAAAGACTCAAATTAATCATTAAAACACCAGCATTAAAATAAAAATCATCTTTATCAAATTCTAATTTTTTTCTTAATTCAATATTATTAATATGCATTTTTTCTTTTACACATAAAGCATAATAATCATTAATCTCTTTTTCAAAAAACTCTTTTAAACTATCTCTAACAATAATATCAGAATCTAAATATAATACTTTATCAATATCTGGTATTAATCTATGTATATCAAGTCTATAAAATGTTGCTGCTGATAAATGTTTTACTAAAGATACTTCAAACCATTTTTTATATTTTTCTACATCTGGTGTATAAAATTTTATTTCACAATCTTTTATTTTTTTTAATGATAAAATCTTTTTTTTACTATCATCTGTAAAATCATTATCTATTATAAGATGAAAATATAACTCTTCATTTTCTTTAGAATTAGAAAGTATTGAAGCAATAGTTGTAGCCATATATTTTGCATAATTATCATCTGAACAAAGACATATATCCATTCTCATAAAAAATCTCCTTTTATTTTTAAATATAAAAACATATTTTAAAATACTTTATTTATTGATATAAACTAATCTTTTTATTTTATAACAATCTATATATCATTAATTATAAAAATTATAACAATATT
>NZ_SRZM01000044.1 GCF_019402445.1 Brachyspira pilosicoli | reverse complement strand
GACTATATGAATCAGCTTATGCATGAGAAACATATTAATGGAGATGAAGCTGCTTTAGAATCTGGACCTAGACGTTTAAGACCAGTGCTAATGACAACACTTACAACAATACTAGGACTTTTACCTATGGCATTATCTGGAGGAAGCGGAAATGAAATGTATCAGCCTTTATCTATTGCTGTGTTAGGAGGGCTTTTACTTTCAACTATGTTTACTTTAATAATAGTTCCTACAGTTTATGCTGCTATAAGAAATAAAATACCTCTAAAAGATTATGATAAAAAAGATTTAGAAAGTAGAAATGACTTTTCTAATTATGATACCATAACTGTAACAGGTAAATAATAATTTTTTACGAATTATAATTTTTTATAAATGCTTATTTTATTTTTTGAGGCTTTATTTATATTGATTTATAAATAGAGCCTTTTTTATATTAACATAGCTTTTAATTAATATTCTTATAATTTACAATTTTTTATTGCATATCAAAAAATCATTGCTCTTCTTGATAGCTTATTCTCATCTTACTTAGCTCTTCCTCTGAAACTGTTCTTATTTGCGTGAAGAAATAAACATATTTTGAAATGAATAATATCACTAAAACAACACGAGCATATATATTATTTACCAAAATAAATGTAATTATAAGCATGCAGCTTACAGGTATAAGTATAGTTAATTTTCCTTTTAGAGTCATGGCTCTTGATTTTACAAAGCTCTCTAAATATTTTTTGTATAATTTTGTAGATAAAAACCAATCATGAAATCTTTTAGAGCCTTTAGCAAAGAAAAATGAAGCCAAAAGCAAAAAAGGCGTTGTAGGTAAAATTGGTACAACTATACCAACAGCCCCTACACCAAGAAATATAAAACCCAAAACTATAAATAATATTCTCATAAAATAATTATCCTCGTGGTTTAAATATAACAAATAAACAAAAATATCCCACTCTTAAAATAAGAATAGGATATTAATAAAAAATAATATATTTTAGTGTATAATATTATTCAGCTATTACACTTATAGTTTTTTTACCAAACTTATTAGTGTGGAATTTAACAACACCATTAGCAGTTGCAAAAATAGTATGATCTCTACCTATATCAACATTTTTACCAACATGGAATTGTGTACCTCTTTGTCTAACTATAATGTTACCAGATACAACTTTTTCTCCACCATAAACTTTTACACCTAAACGTTTAGATTGACTATCACGTCCATTTTTTGAACTTCCGCCACCTTTCTTATGTGCCATTTTTTAACTCCTCTTTATATTTTACATAGTCAGGATACTCTTTAATAAGAGATTTTATACCTAGTAAATACCCTCTACTAACTGTAATATACTCATAAGCTTTTTCTTTGTTAAGTTTATCAAAACCAATCAATTCAAAGCTTAAATATCCATCATTAATTTTATATTTAATACTCTTACTTCCAACTATTTCAGTAAGAGCATTGAGCATAGCCTGAGATAAAGCACTCAAAGCTATACATACCTCATAACCTTCACCAGACTTTTTTATTCCAGCATGTCCTTCTATAGTAACTTTTATTATAACACCATCACTATTATAAACAACACTGAATAAAGAAGACATTATAAACTTAAGCTAATGTAATATCTTCTATAGTGATTTTATGATATTTATGTCTATGACCTGTTTTTCTTTTATAATCTTTTCTTCTTTTGTGCTTGCCTATAACTACTTTATCACCTTTTAAGCTTTCAACTATTTTAGAACTTATTTTTACTCCGTTTACATAAGGTGTACCAACAACTACACTTTCATCATCTTTTTTTAGAAGGAGCGTTTTTATTTCTGGTGATTCTTTAGCATCATCGCCCAAATATTCTATTAAGATATCTTGACCTTTTTCTATTTTGTATTGTTTTCCCTTTACTTCTACTATTGCATACATGATGGTTTTTCTCCATTTATATTAATTTTAAAATTCTACTATTACATGAGTAATATATTATACTATATTTTTACAATTCTGTCAACACTATTTATATAACTTTATAGTAACTCTTTTGGTTTCATCATCAAGCCATTTTACAAAAGAATCTCTCATACGAATCTCGCTTAGATAGTTTTTTACTCTTGTACGAATACTATCCATATCCTTTTGTATTTCCACTATTTTTACTATATAAAAGCCCTTACCTACCAATTCACGAACTGAACTCACTGTGCCTACTTTATATCCCCTCTTTGCCAAGGTAAGACCAGTGTTTACCTGTGCAGGCAAAGAACGTTTTCCTGCATCATATAAAAGATTATAACCCAAATCTCCACCATAATTCTTTGTTTTTTCATCATCACTATATTTTTTAGCTAGTTCAGCAAAATCATTACCCCTTGCTGCCATTCCTCTAACTCTATCTGCTAACTCTTGCTTTTCACCTTTTTCCGTGAATGTTGTAGCTTTAAAAAATATCCAAGAAAGCTTTACTAAAGTGTCTACCTCAAATGCTGTTTTATCTTTACTGTTATTATAATACTCATCTGCCTCTGCATCTGTAATTTCTGTATTATTTACAACAAGACCGCTTAAATTTTCCATAGCTATTTGTTTTTTTATAGAATTACGGTATTCTTCATAGGATATGCCTTCCGCTTTTAATTGCTTAGCAAATTGATCCAAAGTGAGATTATACTGATTGGCAATATTCTCAAGACGTCTGCTTACATCATTTTCTTCTATCACATAATTATATTCTTTAAGCTTCAAATACATTATTCTCTCTTCAACTAAATCTTTATAAACCATATCATCATTGATTTTTTTACCAACAGACCTAGCCTGAAGAGATAAAAAAGATTTCCTACTTACAAAATCCTCATAAGTAATTGGAATAGAACCAACAACTCCAACTATACTATTAACCACATCATTAAATAAAATATTACTGTAAAAAACAAATACAGATAAAATAAGCAAAATCTTTTTTTTCAATATTCTCTCCTTTTAATATAATTATTAACCAAATTGAAAATAAATCATAAAAAGAAATTCAAAGCATGATAGAATTATAATATATTATTTAAAAAAATAAATAAGAGGACCATTAATTTTTTAATAGTCCCCTAAAAATATATTTATTTAACAATAAAAATTAATTACCGAAGTGAAGTCCTACACTAAGACCTATACCCAAATCTAGATAACTAGTTACAAAATAACCCATAAACAACTGATCAACTTTATAAGTCATAGGAAGCATGTAGTCTACATATAAATTAAGTCCAACTACAAAAGCTAACTGTCTAGATATAAAGAATCTCTGTTCTACGAAAGTTTTGAAATAAATACTTATAGGAGGAGGAGTCATAGTAAGTACTATATTTGGAGCATATATTAAAGCTTTAGCAGCAACTCCAACACCTAAAACTGTATCTCTAGGAATTAAGCTATTAACATTACCAATTACAAATTTAGTTGTAAAACCTAATCCCATACTTAGACCGCTTTCTTTATTAACTATTTTTTTATCTCCAGGATAAGTAATACCTATAGTAGTTTGCTCTATCATAACATCACCTAAAAGGCTTATACCTTTTAAACCATTTTGCATAGGAAGCATATATCCTATTTGAACAGAAAGGTCTGGTCTTACTTCTGTTGATCCATTAATTTTTACAGTCTGAGAATCCAAAATTGGAAATCCAGTTACAGCACTAAGCTGTCCTATAACATCAACTTCAAATGCTGGAAAAACTGTACTAAAACTCACTAAAAAGATTACTAAAATTAGTTTTTTCATCATTGTCTCCTAAAAATACTAATTACCTATACTTAATTAAAGTATAATAATATTTAATGCTTTAGTCAAGTATTAATTTTGTATAGGCTTTCAATATAATAATAATAC
>NZ_SRZM01000439.1 GCF_019402445.1 Brachyspira pilosicoli | reverse complement strand
AAGCAACAGACTCTTTTAATAGAGCTTTGGAGCTTAATAAATATGATGAAGAGAGTTTATATTATCTTGGACTATGCTACAAAGAAATAAATGATAATAACAAAGCAATAGAAATATTTGAACAATGCTTAGAATATAGTGATAACAATAAAAAAATATATGTTATTTTATATGAATTGTATAAAAATACTGGAAATGATAAATCAAAAAATATGCTTGAAAAAATCAATAAACTTTAAGGCATTTGGTTAGAATTAATCATCAAATGACCAAACAATCCAACCATAAATATTATTCCAATTATAATAACAATATATTTTATTATTTTAATAGTTCTTCTAATTTTAGGATAAGTATAAAAAACCCCATTTTGAATACCATGCAATATCGTTGCTACTAATAAAAAACCCTCATCTATTCTTCCAGATAAAGGAAGTATATCAGATACTACATCTAATGGTGATGTACAATAAAAAACACTTGCTACAAATGGTATCCAAGCTATAATATGATGATATTTATCAAATATAGTATCTTTTGAGCTTACTACTTCTTCATCTTTACTAAACCAATTAAACATATTACCCCTATAATGTACATAAAAATATAACTATATATAATATAACATTATAATGAAAAATTTTAAATAAAAAAACTAAATATAATCATTTTAAACTTTTTTATAAGAAAGTAGAAAATCAATATCCTCTTTAGTTAGATTTTTCTTAGGAACTATTATAGCAGACATATCATCTGTATATATA
>NZ_SRZM01000438.1 GCF_019402445.1 Brachyspira pilosicoli | reverse complement strand
TAAAGTTTATTAATGATATAGCTTTTTCTTAGTAGTACTATACTTAAAAGGTAATCTCTATCTCTCAAAATAACTAGAGAAACACCATCACAAATAAGAAATCACTATATATCTAATAACTTTTTTATTTCATTTTCTGCTTTCTCCTCATTATCAAACCAATATTCTCTTAATGTAGGAGCTATTTCATATTCTATAATATTTTTGTATTCCTTATCATCTAATTTATCGCAAAAATAACTATGTCCTATAGTGTAGCCTTTGCCTAGAGTTCTGTCGTTTTTTATAATATTATTCAAATCAGTGAATTTTTTAATTATTTTCTTTATAAGATCATTATCTACATTTTGATTTTTTAAATAGGTTCTAAACTTTTCATTTTCAAAAGCAGGCTCAATATCTATAAAACAAAATCTTCTTCGTAATGCATAATCAATAACAGCAATACTTCTATCAGCAGTGTTCATCATACCAATAATATATAAATTATTAGGCACTATAAAACTTTCATTATTATAAGAGATTGTAATTTCTGCATCTCTGTTATCTGATTCTATAAGCATCAAAAGTTCTCCAAATATTTTAGAAATGTTTCCACGATTAATCTCATCTATTATAAAGAAATAATCATTATCCATATCTGAAGTGGCACTCATACAAAAATCATAAAACACCCCATTTTTTAATTTAAAGTTTTTATCAGTAGGTTTGTATCCTATAATAAAATCTTCATAAGAATAACTTTCATGAAATTGCACCATTTTTATTTTACTGTCATCAGCTTCGCCTATAATTGAATAAGCAAGTCTTTTTGCCATAAAAGTTTTTCCAACACCAGGTGAGCCTTGAAAAATAATATTTTTTTTTCTATTTAATAAATTAACAATAGTATTATATTTTTCTTCAGATATAAAAACTTCGTTTAAAAAATCATCTTTTGTGTATGAGTTATCAGATTTATCATTAGTTTGTATAATTTCTTTTTTACCTTTTTCTTCATCTTCAAATAAATCATCAAAAGATATGTCTTTAATATTATTTTTTTTAATTATTTCTTTGCATATTTCTACTAAACCATTAGATTTACTTTTGCTTGTTTTATAAGCATATTCTATATATTGTTTTGTAGATACCAGTGCTTTTTTTAATTCTTCAATTCCATATTTTGTACCTATTTTTTCAATAAAAAATTCCATAACTGTATATTTAAAATTTCTAGCAAATGTTCCACCATCTCTCATACATTTGTACATTTCATATAATAAATCATATGAACTATCTTTATATATTTTTTTATCATCTATTTTCAAACATTCATTTATACCTTCTATCCTTTTAATTTTACCATTATATGTTTTTTCCATCACATCATATATTAATTCTAGCTGTTCATTAGTGAGTTCTTCTTTCATTTGCTGCTCCAAAATGATAATAATTTATTTTATATTTTATTATAAACAATTATGAAAATAATAAAACAATATATATTTCTTTTTTATATTTTTAAATTTAGTTTTCATTCAATTAATATAAACAAATATATTAAATAATAGTATATTAGGATTAAATGTGTAAAATATAATTCCTAAAAGAACTTATCATTAATATCAAAATATCTAAATATATAAATATTATTAAAATCTAAACATTTTTTCCAAAAAAGATATTTTTTTATTGACAAGCATAATATTTTTTATATGCTGATTTTATGGAGATTTAAGTTTATATATTCGTATAGGGGGTATATTATGACAATTGTTAATGATGAAAAATACATTGTGTGGAAAGATACTTTTAATACTGGATATAAAAGAATTGATGAACAGCATGAAAAATTTGTTGGTATGCTTAATAGACTTTATGATATTAATGCTGATAAAGATTTAAGTAATCCTAAAATTAGGCAAGAGTTTAATTCTGTGTTGAAAGATACTATAGATTATATGGTTTATCATTTTAGGACAGAAGAAGATATTATGAAAGCAATTAATTATAAAAATATTGCTAAGCATTCATCAAAACATAGAGACTTCTCAAATAAAATATTTGATGAGGTAAAAAATTATACTGCTAATAATTATATAGATATAGTAAGCTTAATAACATATTTAAGAAAT
>NZ_SRZM01000437.1 GCF_019402445.1 Brachyspira pilosicoli | reverse complement strand
TTTTAGCAATTATATATTTTATGATAAAAAATACCACTAAAAATAGCTATTGTAATTTTTCCTATATATTATAAAATATTAATATATGGGAAATTATTAACAAATATGCCGCTGAGTAATAACATTTTCAAAAATCAATCTTATTTTTTCATTAATAAAAATCTACTATTTTTTAAGGGAATATAATAAATGGACATAATTATTGTAATAATACTTATACTTTTAAATGGAATATTTGCTATGTCTGAAATAGCTATAATATCAGCAAGAAAAAGCTCTTTAACAAAAGATATTAAAGAGGGAAATAAAAAAGCACAAATAGCTTTAGATTTAGCTAATGAACCAGATAAGTTTTTATCAACCATACAAATAGGAATAACCTTAATAGGCATACTAACAGGTATATACTCTGGAGACACTATATCAAAAGATTTATCAAACCTTTTAATAAAAATAAATATACCCGCAGCATATTCTTATGTAATATCTCAAGTGATAATAGTAGCATTAGTTACTTACCTCACATTAATATTTGGAGAATTAGTGCCAAAAAGGTTGGGAATGGTTATGCCAGAAAAAATAGCAAAAGCTGTGGCAAGCCCTATGACTATATTATCAAAAATAGGAGCTCCATTTGTGTGGATATTGTCAAACAGTGCTATTGTAGTTTCCAGAACTTTAGGTATAAAAGACGAAAAAACTCCTGTTACAGAAGAAGAAATAAAATCTATGATAGAAGAAGGCAAACAAGGCGGAGAAGTAAAAGAAGTAGAACAAGATATTATAGAAAGAGCATTCTTTTTGGGAGACAGAAAAATAGAATCTATTATGACTCACAGAGCTGATATAGTCTATTTGGATATAAATATGACTAATGATGAAATAAAAAAAACAATATCCAAAAATCCTTATACTGTATACCCTTTAATAGACAAAACTTTAGATAATATAGTTGGCGTTATAAAAATAAATGAAATATTTGATAAGTTAAATAACAGCAAAGCAAAGATTGAAAAATATGCACAAAAGGCCACATACTTTCACAACAATATGGAAGTTTATTTAGTATTGGAAGAGATGAAAAAAAATAACACAAAAATAGGCTTTATATCTGATGAGTTTGGAAACATAGATGGTATGATTACACAGCATGATATATTTTCTGCTTTGGTTGGTTCTATTAGCGAAACAAGTAAAAATATGGATATAAGAAAAAGAAAAAACGGCGGATATTTTGTAGACGGACAATGCCCTATTTACGACTTTTTAGAATATTTTGAAATAGAAGATGAAAACATATCAAACAACTATAATACTATAAGCGGACTAATATTAGAATTATTACAGCATGTTCCAAAAGAAGGAGAATCTATAACATGGAAAAACTTATCTTTAGAGATAGTTGATATGGACGGAGCTAGAATAGACAAAGTCATAGTAGAAAAATTAGAAGAGAATTAAATATATTGTATATTTGTATAATATGTAATATTGCTATAATTTTTTAGTTATGTTATAATGCTCATACAGTTTAATTTTTTATGGAGGTAAATTATGCCACGTGTTATAAATAACGATTGTGTAGCTTGCGGATCATGTCTTCCTGAGTGTGCTTTCGATGCAATTAGCGAAGGAGATATTTACAAAATAGATCCAGACAAATGTACTGATTGCGGAGCTTGTGAAGCTGTTTGTCCTAGCAACGCTATACATCAAGCTTAATGCTTAAGTAGGCATAAGTTGGGGCGGGTCATTTATGATCTGCCCTTTAATTTTTAAAAAGGAATTTAATTTGATAAAGAATTATGAGGCTTTTATATTATCATACAATAATTATAAAAACTCATCTATTATAGCTTCTTTTCTCACAAAAAAAAA
>NZ_SRZM01000436.1 GCF_019402445.1 Brachyspira pilosicoli | reverse complement strand
TACTTAGATATATCAGCATCATACAATTTATCAATTAAATTAATATCAAAATCTCTAACCAAACCATAATAATATAATGAAGAATCTTTTAAAACTAGTATTTTATTTGCAAAATATAAAGCACTATTTAAATCATGAAGCACAGCAACAATACATCTGTTTTCATTTTCTAATACCCAATTTTTTAAATCGTTTATTAAATCCAATTGTATATTCAAATCCAAATGATTAGTAGGCTCATCTAAAATTATAATGTCAGGCTCTTTTGCAAAAATACGTGCTAAAAAAACCCTCTGAAGCTCACCTCCAGAAATATCAGTTATAAGTTTATC
>NZ_SRZM01000435.1 GCF_019402445.1 Brachyspira pilosicoli | reverse complement strand
CCTATTATTATTCAATTAAAATATATTACTTTGTATAAACTCTTCCGTTGTGTTTTGCTTTTATTTTGGATACTGTTTCGCTAATCATATTAACAGATTCCATCACATCAGCAAATGTTTCTGGTCTTATAGATTGTGCTCCATCGCATAAAGCATGTTCTGGGTCATTGTGTACTTCTATAATCATACCGTCAGCACCTGCA
>NZ_SRZM01000434.1 GCF_019402445.1 Brachyspira pilosicoli | reverse complement strand
GCTTTCTGTCTTTTCTTTTGTTTATGTGTTATTTTTCCTTTTTGTTTATGCGTTGATTTTCTTTTTTTGTTTATAACTTTAAATGCAGTTCTTTTGCTTCTTTTATATCAATACCGAGTAGGTGCCTATCGGCAAAAGAAGTGGGGTGCTACCCTATGAAAAGCAGACAAGAGAACCTGAAACAAATGATTTCATTATAAAATCAAATATAGAAAAAGAAATTAATAATAATTTTAATTAAATATATACGTATCAAGAAAATATTAATACTAAAAAATTATAAAAATAATATTTTTTATGTTGTTATAGTTTGATTTCAAATCAATGTAAAAATTTGATATTAATACCAATATTGTTATAATATTAGTATTAAAGATAAGAGAATAAATAATGAATAATAGAGATGATTTTGATCAAAAAACAAAGGATATATTAGCAAAAAGAGTTGCTCATAGATGTAGTAACCCAGACTGTCAGCGTATAACATCTGGTCCAAATTTAGATAAATGTAAAGCTACTAGTATTGGAATAGCTGCCCATATATGTGCTGCCGCCCCTGGAGGACCAAGATATGATCCTAATATGAGTAATGATGAACGAAGAAGTATAGATAATGGAATTTGGTTATGTTCTACTTGTGCTAGGATTATAGATTCTGATCCTATTAGATATACAAAAGAGTTACTATATAACTGGAAATATGAAGCTGAATCATTAGCTTTACAACATATTAATTCTGGAAGTTTTAATACAATTAATAATAATATACCTATAGAAGATTTGAATGTTTTAATATCTAGTATAGATTTTATTTTAAAAATTTATTATAAAATTCATACAAACCCTTTTTATGATCATTATAGAATGGCATACAATATAGAACAAGATATAAAAATTTATAATATGTTTGTAGACGTTTACAATAGTTTCCTTAGTATATATCAAATAAAATCTAAGTATTATTTACAATTAAAAGAAATGAATATTGCATATATTTTAGATGGTTTTTTATCAAATTTACCTAAATTTTATGAGGAAACAGAAAGTGACTGTGGGCAACAAATGATAGCAACTATATCTTCATATTTAAATTATTTTAAAAAATTAGATAATCAAGTTATATCCAATTTAGAAAAAGTATTAAAT
>NZ_SRZM01000433.1 GCF_019402445.1 Brachyspira pilosicoli | reverse complement strand
AAAAAAATATTTACTTTATGGTACTGATAAAGAAGTAAAATGGAGAAAAAGATTTTGGTATCATAGCAAAATGGTAGAAGAGAGAGTACCTGGGATTTTAGACAGATTAAAATACGACTACGAAACTTATAAAATGAATTATTATGCTAATTTTATGGATGAAGTTGAATGTCCTAAATGTAAGGGCAAAAGAATTAATGATGATGCTTTGTCAGTAAAGTTTAACGGTAAAACTATAGCCGATTTCTCTTCAATGACTATAGAAGATTTATATGATTATTTTACTAAATTAAAATTAAAACCAAATGAAGAAGTGATTGGTGCTCCTATAGTAAAAGAGATTATTTATAGGTTAACATTTTTGGTGAAAGTGGGATTAACTTATCTCACAATAGAGCGTTCCTCTCCTACTCTTTCAGGAGGAGAATCTCAAAGGATAAGATTAGCCTCTCAAATAGGAAGCGGACTTGAAGGTGTTTTATATGTACTTGATGAGCCTTCAATAGGTTTGCATCAATCAGATAATAAAAAATTGATTGAATCATTAAAAACATTAAGAGATAAAAATAATACTGTCATAGTTGTAGAGCATGATAAAGAAACTATGGAAGAATCAGATTATTTAATTGATATAGGTCCTAATGCTGGTGTTAATGGCGGTGAGGTTGTAGGCATTGGTGATTATGATGAGTTTATAAAATCTGATAGATCTTACACTGCTAAATATTTACGCGGTGATGATGATATAGAAATACCAAAACAAAGACGCGAAGGAAACGGAAAGTTTTTAAAAGTAATTGGAGCTAATCAATTTAATCTTAAGAATATAGATGTTGAGTTTCCTTTGGGATTATTTATTGTAGTTACAGGACTTTCAGGAAGCGGTAAATCTACTTTAGTTGAAAATATTTTAATGAGAGCATTGCATAATCATTTTTATGGTAAGAGTTTAAATCCTGGAAGTCATGAAAGAATAGAAGGACTTGAAAATATTGACAAGGTTATAGAAGTTGATCAATCTCCTATAGGAAGAACACCGAGAAGCAATCCTGCAACATACACAAAAGTTTTATCGCCTATAAGAGATTTATTTGCAGCTACTAAACTTGCTAAAATGAGAGGATATGATAAAGGAAGATTTTCATTCAATGTAAAAACAGGAAGATGTCCAACTTGTGAAGGAGCTGGAGTTATAGAATTAGAGATGCAATTTCTTTCAAATGTATTAGTGCCTTGTGAGGAATGCGGAGGAAAGAGATTTAATGCAGAAACTTTAGATGTTAAATATAAAGACAAAACTATTTACGATGTTCTTGAGATGAGTGTATCTGAAGCAATAGAATTCTTTGATGGTATAACTTCTATTACAAGAATATTAAAAATAATGGAAGATATAGGACTTGGATATATTAAATTAGGTCAGCCATCAACTACACTTTCTGGAGGAGAAGCTCAAAGAATAAAACTTGCAAGCGAACTTCATAAAATATCTACAGGAAATACTTTATATATATTAGATGAACCAACTACAGGACTTCATTTTGAGGATATAAAGAAATTATTAAAAGCATTAGACGGACTTGTTGAGAAAGGAAATACTGTTTTAGTTGTAGAGCATAATTTGGACGTTATTAAATGTGCTGATTACATTATAGATATGGGGCCTTTAAGCGGAGATAAGGGAGGAAGAGTTGTTGCTGAGGGTAAGCCTGAAGACATAATAAAAGTAAAAGAATCTCTCACTGCAAAAGAACTTAAAGAAATATTAAAGCCTTCAAAAAAGAAAAAAGAGAATATCAAAACAGAAGAAACAAAAAAAGAAGAAAACACTTCTCTCATTATAAAAGGTGCTAATAAACATAATCTTAAAAATATAAGTTTGACACTCCCAAAAAACCAAATTAATGTTATCACAGGAGTATCAGGAAGTGGAAAAACTTCTCTTGCATTTGATACTATATTTAAAGAAGGTCAAAGGAGATTTGTTGAATCGCTTTCTACTTATGCTAGAAGATTTTTAGGAAGATTTGAAGATGCTAATGTTGACAAAATAGAAGGCTTAGCACCAGCAATTGCAATAGACCAAAAGAATGTAAGCAGAAATCCTCGCTCTACTGTGGCAACTGTTACAGAGATTTATGACTATTTTAGGCTAATTTTTGCAAGGCTCGCTAAACCACATTGTCCGCATTGCTCTGATAAAGATACTCTAAAAGCTGAAACTCCTTCAATACTTGCTACTGAAATTGTTGACACTATGGACCAACATAAACTTGTTATAATATCTCCATTATATCATAGCTCATTTAATCATAGATTTACCTTCAATGATAATGATGCAAAAGATATTAAAAAGATCATAGAGAAAACAAGAGAAGCAGGATATGTGAGGATGCAGATTAACAATAATGATTATGTTATAGATGATATTACTGAAGAAGATATTAAAGAATTATCAAAAGAAGAGATATATTCTGTTGGTATTGTAATTGATAGAGTTGTTGTTGGAAAAGATAAAAGGGCAAGAATTGCAGATGCTCTTGAAAAAGCAATGGATTTATCAAACGGAGTAGCACATATAAAAGCCACTCAGGGAATAATAGTAAAAGAGAGTTTCCATACAAAATTCCCAGCTTGTTTGCTTCATGGAATATTATTTGATTTTGAAGTTACCCCAAGACATTTTTCATTTAATTCACATTGGGGATATTGTGAGGAATGTAAAGGGCTTGGAAGTAAGCCTACATTTAGTATAGATTTAGCTATAAAAGACAGCACTAAACCTTTATTTGACGGTGCATTAGACACTGCTATTCATAATATGTTTTCTACTCATGGAAAATATTATACAGATTCTTTAATGAGATTTTTAAAAAGAAACGGCATAACAAAAAAAGACTTATATGAAACTCCTTTTAATGAACTTGACAAAAAAGTTATTGACACATTCTTTTTTGGAGGCGATTATTCTGTAGGTAATGTTATTACTGAGTGGCATTCTAATAATGATGTTACAAGTGAAGATTATTCAGAGTGGAAAGATAAATCACTCGGCAAATTCTTTATTGATGAGGAATGTGATTCATGTCATGGAGAAAGACTAAACGAAATAATAAGGTCTTATACTATACAAAATAAAAATATAAGCCAAGTATGTGCAATGACCGTTGAAGAAGCTATTAACTTTTTTGATGAACTTCCAAATCTTTTAACAGAAAGAGAAAACACTATATCAAAAGAAGCTATAAAAGAGATTAGAACAAGATTAAGTTTCTTAGATAAAGTGGGGCTTGGATATTTATTTTTAAGCAGAAAATATGCAACACTTTCAGGAGGAGAAGCTCAGAGAATAAGACTTGCTAGTCAATTAGGTTCTAAACTTACAGGGGTGCTTTATGTATTAGATGAGCCTACTGTAGGGCTTCACCCAAGAGATACTAATCATTTGCTTGATACTTTAAAAGAATTAAGAGATTTAAAAAACACTCTTGTAATAGTAGAGCATGACAGAGATACTATGAAAGCTGCTGACAATATTATAGATATGGGTCCTTATGCTGGTGCTTTTGGGGGTGAAGTAGTTTTTCAGGGTAAATACGATGATATATTAAAAGATAACAATTCACTTACAGGAAATTATTTAAGTGAGAGAAAAAAAGTATTTGAAAAAACTGCTGTAAGAAATGAAGAGACTGAATGCATAAAATTAAAAAATGTTTCAACAAACAATTTAAAAAATATTGATGTTGATATACCGCTTAAAAAAATAGTAGTAGTTACTGGAGTATCTGGAAGCGGTAAGTCATCATTAATAATAGACACTCTCTACCCTGCCCTAAAAAAACGAAGATTAAATCAATACTCAAAATTTGAAAGTGTTGAAATACCTGCAATTGTTTCGGATACTATATTAGTTGATCAAATTTCTATAGTGGGCTCTATTAGAAGTACATTAGTAAGCTATAGTAAAGTGTTTGATAAAATAAGAAATATATTTGCTAAAACTCCTACAGCAAAAGCAAAGGCTTTTTCTCCGGGCAGATTCTCATATAACGGAAAAGAAGGAAGATGTAATATTTGCGAAGGTAAAGGAATAAGAAAAATTGCAATGCACTTCTTATCTGATATGGAAATTGTTTGCGAGGCTTGCGGTGGTAAAAGATATAATGATGAAACTTTATCTGTAAGATTCAAATCTCTAAACATAGCAGAAGTATTAGAACTCACAGTTGATGAGGCAATAGAGTTTTTTGACTTTGACAAATCAATCACAAAAACTTTATCAATAATGAGCGAAGTTGGACTTGGTTATATAAAACTCTCTCAAAGGCTTGACACTTTCTCAGGCGGTGAGCTTCAGCGTTTGAAACTTGCAACCGAGTTAGCTAAAAAACAAGGCGATGAGCATATAGTATATATTTTAGATGAACCTACTACAGGGCTTCATTTTGATGATGTGAATAAACTTCTTATAGCTTTAAATAAATTAGTAGAGAAAGGACATAGCGTTATAATAATAGAGCATAACCCTGATGTTATAAAAGCTGCGGACTACATAATCGATTTAGGATTAGAAGGCGGCACTAATGGAGGAGAAATCATTGCTAAAGGAACTGTCGAAGAAATATTGGAGATGAAAAAAGGCTACACTTGGAAGTATATTTAATTAAATAGTATATACTAGAAATTTTAAAGTCTGTAAACAAATACTATAGTAGTATATAAAAAATAAAGAGGATAATTATAACTATCCTCTTATAAAGTTTATATAAATATTTTATTATTCAAATATAGTCTTGTATTCGTCTTTTAAATAAGGTTTGATTTCTTCTGTTGGTATTAATACTCTAGTTTCACCTATTGCATAAGGTCCGATTTCGTATATTCCCCAAGTAAATACTAAACCTTTTGATGTTAGATAGAAATTGTTGTTTTCTAATGTAAGCTCATCTAATCCAAAATAAGAATTAGCATCTCTACCTTCTATTTTTAATAATTTGTCTTTTACTAAATTAATTAAATCAGTACTTTTTAAGTCTGTTATTAAATCTTCTATTTTTAATTTGTTTCCATTTTCTAATGAATATACGCTATTTATTGTAGCATAGTTTCCATGTGCTCCACCTGTGTATTCATAAACTAATTTGTTAATAGATACAACTTTTTCACTCAAATAATCTATTCCAAATTGTGAAGAATAATTTTCTATATGTGATATATAATCAGATTTTACCCACTCATCATATATAGCAGTCATTTTGTTGCTTATAATACTTTGAGATGTTAATAATTTTGTTGGGTCATTAAAAGTGCTTACATCAGTAATGCCAAAATCTTTATTTATGTCTAAATTAATTTTGTCTATGCTTGCAGATTTACTATCATTGTTTAGAGCAAATATTGCAGTTTTGAATTGGAATATTCTTGGATCATCAGCTTTCGGAGAAACATTTGAATAAGTATATTCTATTATTTTAGCACCTGTTACAGGAGTTTTTGCTGCTTTGAAAGTCATATCTTTTCCATCTATTTTTGCAACAAATGGATATGCTATGCTTGGGAAATTTCCTTCTAATGTTTTATTGTCATAAGAAACAGCTGAAATATTTCCTTCATCAAGCTCGCCTGCTTTTATAACATTAAATGTGTTTAAGTTTTGATTGATGTCTCTGTAATATACAACTCCAAAATTTCCGCTTTCATTTTGTGCTATTTCAGAATTAATATATTCGCCTGTATCAGAAACCAAATATACAACATCATAATTATTAGCTTTTTCATTTTCACTAAGCTCTAATGGTTTAATTTCTGCTGTATTATTATCAGTTACTGTTTCTTGTTTGGCATTATTTGAATTACCGCATGAAACAAAAATAAATAAAGTACATAATGCTGTAAAAAAAATTGCTTTCATTTTTTATCCTTAATATAATTTTCTATATAAAAACAAAACATATTTTAACTTGTAAAAATAATTGAAAAGAAATTAATATTTAAACTCCACAGTATAATGCGTAACAGCATCATGAGGCATAATGTACTCTCTATTATTCATCAAAAGCTCAAGCATATCAGCCCTAGCATCATACTCCATACCAATACGTACATCTTTTATATAATCATTGGCAAAATCACTCCAATAAGTTCCATCCCTATATTCTTTTGCTGTTTTTCTCAAATAATTTATTACAATAGAATAATCTTTAATAGTATTATACATATCTTCTATTTGCCTATAGTCTACAAGTTGAACTGCCTTATTATTAATATTAAGCATTACTTTTTCGCCTCCGCTCTGCCATACCATTAATTTATCTGTATAGTCTATAGGAGTTATTACTGTCCAATCTTCATCTTTATTAGGCTCTTTATCTTTAATTAAAAACTGATTAAGCCCAGCTGTTTTTATATGTTCTTCTGTAATAGTAAAATATTCCTTCCCGCTGTAATAAGCTGCTTTTATCTCCTCAGAAGGAGGTATGGGCACATAATAATATTTATTATTAATTTTATAAGTTGAATAAGGCGAGTTGTCTGATTTATAATATTTACCATTATCAAGTTTTATCCAATTAGGCTCTTCAGGCGTTTTTATTCTATTTTGTATATAAGGTAAATTTCCACCAAGTTGTGAATAAGAAGATATTTCATTTGCCTTGTCATAAGCTGAAGAATTAGGCTCTTTCTGCCAAGTTACGCCATCGGTAGTTGACCATATAGTATTATCATCTTTAAAAGACTGACTTCTATAACTCCATCCATCTGAAATATGTTCATAATATGATCTAAAACCTTTTGTAACATATATTTTATTTTTATCATAGCGAACAGTAAGATTATCTCTTTGTCCCCAAGGTGTATTTCTTTTTTCCCTATTATCACCTACAGAAGTATCTTTGTTTTTATGTACTCTATAATACACATTTTTACTCGTTGTAAATGATGGAGCATCTGTACTTCGGCATCCGTCTGGATTTTGCTCATTAAAATCTTCTTTTAAACCTATTAAATATATATAATCTTTAAACTCAACAATTCTATAACTACTGACTCCAAATCTTCCTTGAAAACTAGCATTAGGGTCTGTACTTACTGAAGGAAAAGTTTTATAAACATTATCATCAGAACCCTCAGTTCTCCAATTTATTAAATCTGATGATGTTCTTATCTCATTATTAAAAGTTATGTTTATGCGAAATGTATGAGTTCTTTCTTCACCTTTACAGTCTGTAGTAGTAAAAGAACCCGAAGAATATTTATAACTTCCATAAGAATAATATTCATATAAAACTCTATCTTCTTCTATTACGTTCATAGAATAACAATCACTGTAGCCTTTACTGTTTTTATCATAAACTATTATGTTTCCATCATCATCTATTTGTAAAATTACATTCTTAGCTGTTTGAGTTAATGTTTTATTTTCAGGTATATACTCATACATATAATCAGCCAATATATACCATTTGCCTTGATATTTGAATTTTCTTCTAAATCCTCCAAATACTTCGCCGTCTTTGGCAGGCAC
>NZ_SRZM01000432.1 GCF_019402445.1 Brachyspira pilosicoli | reverse complement strand
CCCTTTATTCCAAACACTATGTGCTAATATAATTCCTTTCTCTCTCACATCTTCTAAACAATCCAAAAATCCCCTAAAGCCGTCAATAGTTCTAACCATTTCTTTTTCATCTTCAGTAGCAGCAGTTGCAATAAAATAAAAATCTTTGTTCTTAATCTCTAAATATTTAGTAACGCATCTGTCTATAAAAGTTTTCATCTGGGCATTCATTGTATAAAAGTAAACAGGTGTAGCCATTACTATTACATCAGCCTCAACCATTTTCTCTAATATTCCTTCCATATCATCTTTTTGTACGCAAGGCTTATTATTTTTATAGCAAGTTCCGCAGTCTTCGCAGTAATTAATTTTTTTGTCTTTTAAAAATATCTTTTCTCCATTATGTCCAGCTTCTTTAACACCTCTTAAAAACTCATCGCATAATGTATCAGAATTACCTCCTCTTCTTGGGCTAGATGATATTATTAATACTTTTTTACTCATTTTATAACCTCTTATTTATTTTTATTAATTATATTATAGCATTAGAGTATGCTCCAATGTCA
>NZ_SRZM01000431.1 GCF_019402445.1 Brachyspira pilosicoli | reverse complement strand
AAAATTAATGTATATAGAAAGTGATATCATACGAGGTCATATAGATGCTGTTGTTTTGCATTTTTTGAAAGATAATGATTCTTATGGTTATGAGCTTTCTAAATTAATTACTGATAAAACTAATGGAGAATATGAGATTAACGGTCAGACTTTATACAGTGCTATAAGAAGACTTGAAGGCAAAAAGCTAATAGAAAGTTATTGGGGAGATGAGAGTCAGGGAGGAAGAAGAAAATATTATAAAATTACTGAAGAAGGCAGAAAGTTTTTAGAGGAAGAGAGAGAAATATGGCTGTTTACTAAAAAGATAATAGATAAACTTCTTGATATTGAATAAATGTTTTTATATAGAGATAAAATATTATGATAGATGATTTTTGTAATGAATTGAAAAATAAATACCCTAATACTCAAAAAATTAGAGACCAAATTGAAGAGCTTAGAAATTATTTATACATGAAAAGTGAAGAATATATAGATGAAAGCGAAGAGGAGGCTTTTAAAAAGGCACTTAAATCTTTCGGTGATGTGGATTCACTTCTTGAAGAATTGTCAAAGGATGCAAAAATTATTAATAAATCTAAATTATATTTATTTGCTGGAATTATTGATATTTTTATTGCGGCTTTTTTGAGTTTATTATTATGCCTTATATCTTTAAAAAACAATAATATATCATTTTTCTCTTATATAAATAATTCATTAGTTCCAAGTATATTTTTTATTGTTTCAGGAATTATTGTTATTTTTTTAACTACAATTATACAGTTTATTAATATGCGTAATATATACGAAACTTTTGAATATACTTATAATGATTATAAAATAAATTTAAAATATTCTATAATAGGTTTTTTAATTATATCTATAGCAGTATTTATATTTAATATGTTTTTTACTCCGCATCATATTTGGTTTGTATTTGTTATTATATACTTTTTATCTTGGCCTTTGACTGTATTTTTCTTTTATAGATTTTTTAAAAATTCTGATAAAAATATTAACAGGAAATAATGATGAATATTAATGAGTTTTATAAAAATATTAAAAAGAAATATCCTAATACTAAAGAAGTTCTTGAGCAATTAGATGAAATAAAAGATATGCTTAATTCTAAAGTTCAATATTATGTAAAAAATGGAATGAAATATGAAGAGGCTTGCAGTAAATCTATAGATGAGCTTGGCAATATTGATGAAGT
>NZ_SRZM01000430.1 GCF_019402445.1 Brachyspira pilosicoli | reverse complement strand
AGACAGAGAGACAAGTGGGTGTGTAATACTTTCACGCGGTTCTTTGGTAGCTTCAAAATTTTGTGCTATGCTTGCAAATAAAAATAATAATATAAAAAAAACTTATATTGCCGTAGTGGAGAATGCTAAAAATATAGAAGATGCTTTTACTGTTGAAGGATATATGCAAGAGGTAGGGGATAAGCTTTATAGAAGATATCAAATACTTCATAAAGAAAATGTCGAAGATTCAAAATATTCAAAGACAAAGTTTAAAACTGTAAAAAAAATAGGCGATTATGCCATACTAAAAATAAGGCTCTACACAGGAAGAATGCATCAAATAAGGGTGCATCTTCATTCAAAAAATCTTTATATGGTTGGAGATAAAATATACGGTAAATACGGACCTAAAGTTTTTAATTCTTTTATAGAAAAAAGCATAATACCAGAAGGATTTTTTTATAGGCAGGCACTTCATTCTTATATGTTGGAATTTAATCACCCAATTACAAATGAGCGTATAAAAGTAAAGGCAAAAATACCAAAAGATTTAAAAGATTTTATTGCTAGTATATACTAAGTTTTATATCTGGGGCTTTGCACCAGACCCCACTTCTTTTGCGACCAAAGGGAGTCCTTCAGGACGACCGTAGGAAGTGCCTTCGGTATTAGTATAAAAGAAGCTTATATCCTTCGGATAC
>NZ_SRZM01000043.1 GCF_019402445.1 Brachyspira pilosicoli | reverse complement strand
TATTTTATTAATAAATTAAATATTTTTTTAGCATCTTCTAGTCCTTCTTCTTCGTAATGACAATAGCGAATATTATGATATAATACAGTGTTTCCATAATTGTCTTTAGTATTTGCATCAGCACCATTTTCTAATAAAAATTTAACCATTTCATAGTCTCCTATCATAGCAGCGTTCATTAATGCTGTAAGACCGTGTTCATCTTGTGTGTTTATATTTGCACCTTGTTGTATAAGTAATTTTGAAATATCAAATTTTCCATAATCATTAGCAATCGTTAAAGCAGTTTTCTTTTCATTATTTGCTGTATTAGGATTGGCACCTTTATCAAGTAAATATTTAACCATATCATAATCATTTCTTAAAGCTGCTATCATTAAAGGAGTATAATCATAATCAGATCTACCCGTCTTTATTCTTGACTCTAAATCAAAACCATTTTCAACTAATATTTTAAACATTTCTTTATTTTTATCAAAAGATTCTGAAATTCTATAGGATACATCAAGGAGAGATGTTCCTTCATCGTTTTTAGTATTTACATCAGCACCGTATTTTATTAATAAATTAAGTATTTTTATAGCATTTTCTTGCCCGAAACTATCATGCTTAATACTATAATATAATGCAGTTTCTCCTGATGCATCTCTAATGTTTACATCAGCACCATTTTTTAATAAAAATTCAACCATTTCATAATTTGTATCTCTAGCAGCATACATTAATGCTGTAGCACCTGCATTATCTTTAATATTGACATCAGTACCTTCTTCTATAAGTAATTTTGCTATATCATCATATCCCATTAAAGCAGCGTACATTAATGCTGTAAAACCGTATTCATCTTGAGCATTTGGATTTGCTCCTTTAGCTAAATATGATTTAACTCCTTCTATGTTATTATATTGTACAGCTAAAAAGAAAGTCTGAGAATACATAGGATACATTTTTGTAACTTGAACATATTCATTAGTATTTGTAGTTGTTGGATTAATATATACTTGTTCATTTGTTTGAGTTTGATTAGTTTGAGTATTTTCTGTTTGTTTAGTATTGCCGCTGTTACCGTCGCTGCAGGCTATTAAAACAAAAATAGAAATAATGGAAATAATATTTTTCATATATACCCCCTATATCTTAAAAGCAATTTGATTGTATATTGAAAAATATTCATTGTCAATAATTATAAATAGCAATCAAGTGTTATCTTTTCTTTTTAGATTTCTTTTTTTCTTTTCTGCTTTTGTTTTTAAAAGGTTTAGATTTTCTTGAGTATATTTCTTTTTTATTCTTACTGCCTTTCTTCTTCTTTAAAAAATCTCTGCTGTCTATTATATCTCTGTCATCTAATGCATTATCAAATTCGGTTGCAGGCAAAAAGTCTATAAATAGCTCTTCTATATTTACCCTATGAACAACTATTCTTATTTTATCTCCAAGAGTATACCATTTAGCTTCTTCATTGCTGTAGGCCGCTTGCTCATTTTCATCATAATGATAATGATGTCTTAAATCTGCATATCTTATTAAGCCCTCTATTCCTCTATCTTCTATTTCAACAAATATACCAAATTTAGTAATGCCGCTTATGATGCCGTTGTATTCTTTGCCTACTTTCTCTTTCATAAACCTCGCAGCTTTTACTTTATATAAACTTCTCTCGCATTCCACAGCAACTCTCTCTGTTTTAGAGCACCATTTAGCACAATTATCAAACATCTTTTGCATAGAAGGTTTCATATTTTGAGTACCTTCTAATGATAGTTTTAAAAGTCTATGTGTAAGTAAGTCAGTATATCTTCTTATAGGCGAAGTGAAGTGAGTATAATATTCAAAGCCAAGACCGAAATGCCCTATATTATTGATATCATATATAGCCTGTTTCATAGAGCGTAAGAGTAGGGTGAGAAGAAGTTTTTCATCGGGCTTTCCAATAATGGATTCTATAAATGAATGAAAATCCAAATTGCCTTCATTGTCGCTTGTAAGTCTGTAGCCTCTGTTGAATGCTATTCTTCTAAATGTATCTAGCTTTTCAGAATCTGGACTGTCATGTACTCTATAAATGGCACCCTTTATATTTTTTAATCTCTTAGCAACCTCGCAGTTTGCAAGAAGCATAAACTCTTCTATTATCTTATGAGTCTCTTTTCTCTCACCTATAAAAAAGTCTTTTGGGTTTCCGCCTTTATCTAATATTATTTGTGTTTCATTAAGGTTAAACTCTATACTTCCATTATCTATTCTTTTTTGAAGAAGTATTTTTTTTATGTCATCAGCATTTTTTAAAAGTTCTAATAGCCAATCTTCATCTTGTTCTATGCCGTCCAAAACATCTTGTGCATAATCATAGGTTAATCTTCTGCTTGATTTTATAACGCTTTTATGAAAAGTACTTTCTTTTATATTTCCTTTATTATCTATTGTGATAAACACTGTCATTGTGAATCTGCTCACACCTTCATTAAGTGAACATATTCCATTTGAAAGCTCATGTGGAAACATTGGATATACTGTATCAATTAAATAAACGCTATTTCCTCTCTTTCTAGCTTCCCTATCTAATGCCGAACCCTCAGCTACAAAAAAACTTACATCAGCAATATGCACGCCTATTTTGTATCCATCATTTAATTTCTCTACACTTATAGCATCATCAAAATCTTTAGAATCTGCTCCGTCTATTGTTACAGTTCTTATATCTCTTAAATCTATTCTGTCAAACTCAAGCCCAACATTTTCCATACTATTTGGAAGTAGTTTAGCCTCTTCAAGACATTTCTTTGGAAAATCAGTAGGTATATTATATGCATTAGCTACTATCTCAGCATCTTTTTTTGCATTATTTATTTCAACTTTTATATCTGGTTTTTCTATAATATTAGTTTTAGTGCTGTTTTCTTTTTTGGATGTTTTTTGTGGGTAGCCTTTTTTTAACTCTTGTTTTTTTGAACTTTGTCTTTCATCTCTTTCATTATTACTTGAATCTAGATAATATTTTCCTTCTTTTGTGAGTTTTAATACATCACCTTTCTTCATGATAAGCCCCATAGAACTAGCCTTATGGAGCATTTTATCAAATCTTAATTTATCTTTTTTGTTTTCAACATATTCAGCTTTATAGTCTTTTATGCTTAATTGACCTTTTTTATCTATTCTTCTTAACAATTTAATCACTTTCATAATATTTTTATTATAGCAGTAAAAGAGATAATGTCAAATAGATGTTTTTGCCCTAGTGTTGTTTGATGTTGATAAAAAATGAGCACCCCTACTATTGTAAAGGTGCCAAAACAGTTTAATTAAATGAAGGTTATAAAATATATTGTATCAATTTAAGGATACAAAAGAATTTGCTTAAAACAACTAACATATCTAACTAATTGTTAGTTTATTCTAACATATTTTTAGAACATGTCAATACTTTATTTTGAATTTATTTTAAAAATTCTTATTTTTTGTTTATTTTTTATATATTTAATTTCTTTTTCCAGAAGCATATTCAAGAGTATTAATATCTAATATCTCTCTATATGGTTTAGTTAAAGATTTTTCGTATCTGCCTAACCATTTTACGTCATTAAATATACTTTCTATCTCATCATTACTTTTTATAATGTTTCCATTTTCAAATATATAAGCAGCAATATTCATAGCATGCTGTATTATATTGTTTGGGTTCAAATCATGGAAATGGTACTGAATATCAGAAAGCCCTATAGAATAAAGCCCAAAGGTATCAACTATCATATCATTAGTGTTTTGCACTTTAAAAAATCTAATATTTAATCCTGAATATAAGAATCTTAAATTTTTTGGATATTGATTTTTTAATAATTGTTCCCTAAGTAAAATTTTACCGCTTTGTTCGTTATATACGGCAAGAGCATCAGGAAATATGTTTAATGCTATATTAAGCCAATTGTTGAGTAGGGTAGTTCTGTCTTTATAATCTAATCCGCCAGCCAAAAAGTCGCTTAACATTACTTGATATTTGCATTCTTTTAATAATTCTTTAGCATCTTTTATATCCCAAGCCTGATTATAAACTTCATCGCTTATGCCATTATAATCAAACTCTATAGGCTCATACATAAAAACTTGAACGCCCAATTCTTTATCATCTTGAAATTTTACTTTAAGGTCATTAATCATTATGCTGTATAGGTTTTTATCTTCGGAGATTGTTTCTATATTATTATATACGCCTCTTAATTTTTGTTTTATCAATTCTATATTTGGTAATTGTGGTTTCTCTTTAAATAAAATTTTATAAAAATATACATGAGAAAAAAGAGCTTCTTCAGTGCTTTCTAATTTTTTGTTATCCATTTTTATTCCTATTTTTTATATAAAATCTAATACAAAAATCATTATATTGAAACATATTGGTTTTGTCAATTTTTATCTTTTTATAAAGATGTTATTATTTTTCTTTATTAAAAAGTTTTAACTATTTATTTACGCTTTGTTAGGTATTTGCACTTTCGTGAAGCGTGCCCGAAGAGCGAAAACTTTGACGAAGTCCGAACCGCGACTGAAAGGAGTGCCTGCGACTGAAAGGAGTACCTTTAGGTATGGGTGCGAAGGCGGGAAAAAGAACAATAACAAAATTATCAACTTTAAAATTTTTAGTATGTACTAAAGTTTATCACAAAATAAAAATATTTTAAATAAAAAATTATAATATGGCATTCATTGACTTTTTGTATTTGTCTTATATACTATAAATAATAATATATAATGTTTAAATTAGAGATTATAATTAAATGTTTATTTATATATTGACTATTATATTTTTTCTATATGTCATATTAATAGCAATAAAAATGCTTCTTGAAAATAGACCGCCTTATTCTTTTATAGCTTGGCTTACTGTGTTGGTATTTTTACCGTATGTGGGTGCTATTTTTTATTTATTCTTGGGTGTAAATTGGAAAAAATCTAGAAGAAAACTTTCTGCAAGACTTCCTGAAGATATGATAAGAAAACATTTCTCTTCTTTGCTTGAAGAGCAGATGAATATCATAGATAATATGGGCGGTAATTATGCAAAGCATACAAATTTAGTAAAGCTTGCAATAAAAAGCGGATATTCTCCAATAACTATTCAAAATCAAGTTTATGTTTTTGATGAAGGAAAAGATTTATTTGATGATTTAATTAATAATTTAAAACTCGCTGAAAAAACAATACATATGGAATATTTTATATGGAGAAGCGATGAATTAGGAAATAGAGTCAAAGATGTATTAATAAAAAAATCAAAAGAAGGTGTTAAGGTTAGGCTTATATTTGACGGACTTGGCTCTATGCTTAGGATAAGCAGAAAGTATAAAAAAGAGCTTAAAAAAAATGGTATAGAGTTTTTATATTATCATGACCCATTTTCTATATTTTGGACTAGATATGTTAATTACCGCAATCACAGAAAGATAGTAGTTATAGATGGAATAGTTTCTTATATGGGTGGAATGAATTTAGGTCAGGAATATATTGACGGCGGAAAGAGATTTGCTTCTTGGAGAGATACACATATGCGTATAGTGGGAGATGCTTGTAACCTTATACAGAATGTTTTTGTATGTGATTGGCATAATGCTGGCGGAAGAGATTTAGATAATTTAATGGATAATGGCTCTTCATTAATGCAGGAATTATTTCCTTCTTCAACTACAGATAAATATCTCCCTATGCAAATAATATCCTCTGGTCCTGATTCTAAATGGGATTCTATACAAAAGATTTATTCAAAAATGATAGCCGATGCTAAAGAGAGTATTTATATAGAAAGTCCTTATTTTGTGCCTGATGATGGATTTTTGCATGATTTGGAGAATGCTGCTTTATCTGGAATAAATGTTAATTTAATGATTACGGGTAAGCCTGATAAATTAGTAGCTTGGTGGGTTGCTCAAACTTATTTTGAAACTTTACTTAAAGCGGGGGTCAATATTTATTTATATGAGAGCGGTTTTTTGCATAGCAAGTTTTGCGTTATAGATGGAAGAATTGTATCATGCGGCACTTGTAATATGGATATAAGAAGTTTTTATTTGCATTATGAGATGAATGCGGTTATATATGATATAGATACGGCTTTGAAATTTGAAAGTATTTTTAGAGATGATGTTTCAAAATCTCATAAGATAACTATGGAAGAATATAAAAAACAGCCTATTTTGATTAGACTTAGAAATTCAGCTTGTAGAATTATTGCCCCTGTGCTTTAATTTTTATTATAGGAGGAATTATGAAAAACGTAAAAATATCATCATTAAATGAAAATGATTTATTAGAATTAAAAACTTCCAAAGAGAGAATATCTTTATTTATAGATAATAGCGGCATATCAAAAGACATGATACCTTTTTTAAATGATGTATTAAAAGAGAGAACTGATTTCTTTTTAAATATTTCCTCAGAAAAAGATAGTAGTTCTAATTTATCTGGAGAAGATATTATTAAATTTATACCAGAAGTAAGAAATTTAATATTTTATGCTTCTCTAAAAAATCCTATAAGTAATTTAAATCTTTTTTCAAGACTTGGCAATTTGATAAGTTTGCATATTAATGGAAATATTGATAAAGATATTGCTTTAAGCCCTCTTGACAGCATCGAAACTCTTAGCAGTTTTTATTTAGAAAATGGTTTTAGCCTTAAACATTCTGTTTATATAGAAAATAGAAAAAGTTTTTGTGATATAGGGGCTTCAAATATTAGGGTGGAACATTTTACTAAGATGAGTCAACTAAAAAAATTATCAATACTTTCATCTGCTACTCATATTGAAGAGATTCCAAAAAGAATGCCAAATTTAGAAGAGATATATATTGAGAAAGGTAAGGGTATAAATACTTTAGATTTTTTAAATGATTTAAAAAACTTAAGAATAATAGAATTAAACTCTATATCAGAATTAAAATATATACCAGATTTATCAAAATTAGAAAACTTAGAAAAAGTGATATTAAGAAATTTAAGAAGTTTGGAAGATTTAGAATCAATATTTAATAATAAAAAAATAAAAATACTCATACTAGAAAATGTTAAAGGTTTTAATATAGAAAAATTATCTACTATGGAGAGTTTAAAATATATTACAGTTACAACTGATGATAAATTAGAAACGAATAGAATTAAAAAATCTTTATTAGATAAAGGTTATTTAGAAGCTTAAAAAGCCTTTATTTTTAGAATATCATGTATATGAACTATACCTATAGGTTTTTTGCCATCTTTAGTATCTTCAACAACTACAAGATTAGTAATTTTACCTTCCATTAAATGCAAGGCTTCTCCTATAAGTGTGTCTTGATATATTACTTTAGGGTTATTATTCATTATATCTTTTACTTTTGTTTCTAGAATATTTTCTATTTGTTTGTCTTTTACCAATAATCTTTTTAAATCTCCATCTACAATAATGCCTTTAAGAATATTGTTATCATCTGTAATAATTGCAATGCCTAGCTTACATTCTATGATTTTAAATAAGGTATCATATAGAGATGTATCTAAATTTATAATTGGTAAGTTATCAGTATGCATAATAGTTTTTACTTTGGCTAATTGCCTACCCAAACTTCCACCAGGGTGAAATATAGCAAAGTCTTCAGCTTTAAATCCTCTTAGCTCCATTAAAGCAGTAGCCAAAGCATCAGATAAAGCTAAAGAAGCAGTTGTACTAACAGTTGGTGCTAATTTTAAAGGGCAAGCCTCTTCTTTTACATGCGTAAGCAAAGTTATCTTTGCATTTTTTGCTAGAGTAGAATACTTATCATTAGTAATAGCAATGTATGGTATATCTTGTCTACAAGCCCAATTTACTAGTTCTATTATCTCTCTTGACTCTCCACCTTTAGAATATAATACTAAATAATCATTTTTAGTTATCATACCAAAGTCGCCATGCAAACATTCATTAGGGTCTACAAAAAAACTAGGCGTTCCAGTTGAAGCGAAAGTGGAAGCTGCTTTTCTTGCAATATGTCCACTCTTACCAACACCAGAGGTTATTACTCTTCCTTTAATATTAAATAATTCATTAACTGCTTTTTCAAAATTATCATCTAATTTCTCAGACAACAATTGTAAGCTTTCACTTTCTAATAATAAAGTTAATTTACCTCTGTCTATTATATTCATTTTATACCCTTGATTACATTAATCTATAACAGCACTAATTAAGTGTCCAGCAAGCCTTTCTATAGCTTTATCTACATACTTTTTATCTTTTAATTTCTTTTTATAAATTTCTATTTTTTCGTAATTGATTTTAACAGCCGTTTTCATACAATACCCCTATATAAAAATGTCTTCTACAAAAGAAATTTCTCTACTATAGTTGGTATCGTCTATTAAAACTGCCCCAAAGGAACATTTTTGACTTAAACTTAATCCTTTTTTAATTAAGTATTCCTCAGCTGTTTCATAGAGCTTTTGTTTTTTATGCTCTGTGATAGCATCAGCTGCATATCCAAAACTTCCCTGTCTTCGATATTTTACTTCTACAAACACAATAACAACTCCTTTTGTCATTATTAAATCTATCTCGCCTCTTGTTATGCTGCTTTTATAATTTCTTTCTAATAATTCATACCCAAGATTTTTGAGATAATTTAAGGCAATATCTTCTCCAAGATTGCCTATTTCTTTTTTACTTTTCATTTAATTGCCATCATTATTTTCTTTTTTATCCAATAATCTTGACTTTACCTCCTCTAAAATATTACTATCTTTATCTACCCCGCTTATTAATAATTTATTAGTTTCTATCAAATTAATCACTTCTCCATCTTCAATAAAATTATCATTTTCATCGGATACTATTTTTATTATTGGTCTAATAGGATAACTAATGTTAGTAGCAAATACTAATCCCTTTCTATTGTCATTTAAAACTACAACTGTTCCTACAGGATAAACACTAAAAGTGCCTACAACAAGTTTCGCTATTATAGGGTCAAATTTAATATTAGCTCCTTTTATTATTTCTCTAACAGCATCAGATAATGTTTTGTTTTCAACTGTTTTAACACTATTAAGAATTTTTGCATATGTAGGTGTTTTTTTGCTGTCTTTTGATATTCTTATAGGTTTTAATATTTTTTCTAAAGAATGTGCAACGGCAACTATTTTTGGATATAAATGTATTTGATTGCCGCTAATACCTCTTGGATATCCTTTACCATTATAATGTTCATGATGCTCTAAAGGAATAACTGCTATCTCTTCTTCTAATCTAAAATTAGTTTTTATTATTTTATAACCAAATACTGTATGTTTTTTTATTTCTATATATTCTTCTGGAGTAAATTGTTCATGTTTATTTAATACTTTATCTTGTATTCTAATAAGACCTATATCATATAATATAGCACCTAACCCCAATTTTTGTAATTTATCTTCTGGAAATTTCATTACTTTGCCGAGCATTAAAGATATCATAGATACATTTAATGACCTTATATAATAATAATCATCTCTGCTTAAACCTTCAATATTTAATAATGCTATAGCGGCATTCATATTTTTATTAATAAGGTCTAATATACTATCTATTATTGATTTTAAATTGGATGTATTAACTATATTATTATATCTAAAATCTCCTAAGCTTGTTTTTACTTTTTCTAATATACTCATATATATATTTTTGTATACGATGCATTCTCTAGCAAACTTTTCAAAGTCTTCAGGTGTTTGATATCCATAAGCATTAGCATCAGAGTCTTTTATAAATACTTCTTCTATATCCCATTTTTTTAGTCTTTTTATATCTTCATCTATAGATTTTATATATTTACTAATAGCCATAAAACCATTATAGATATAAATATCCTGCTTATCAATTTTGGTCTTGATATCATCTACTTTAACGCTAGTAATCTTTTCCATAATTATTTTTTACTCTGCCTTTAATTTATATACATATTTTAATATTATACTAACTGCTTCATAAACTGAATATGGTATCTCTTCTCCTATTTCTAAATGCATTAACTCTTTTACAGTGTCCTCATCTGATACTATAGGTACTTTATTTTTTTTAGCTATTTCTATCATTCTTTTAGCTAAAAGTTTTTCACCTTTTGATATTACTATTGGAGCATTATGTATTTCTCTCTCATAAAGTAAAGCAACCGCATTTTCAATTTCTTTTTTCATAATTTATCTCCAATTCTATATTATTAAACTTTTCTAATTCTTTATCTATATTTGTTTTTATGCTGTTACATTTTAAAAATAATTTTTTATCAAATAAAACTAAATTAATAATATATTTATTTTCTTTTACAATTTCTATTTTGCATAGTTCTTTATTATTATCATAAGCTATAAACTCTAAGTTTTTAGCTTTATTATCTTTTCTATTTATATATAGAAGTACCTCTTTTAATTCATTATTAACCATAAAAGGTATTGGTATTAAAAAAGAACCTTCTCTAAAAGTTTTATTTTTCCTATTTGAGGATAATATCTTTAAAAGAAGATTAAGCATATTAGAACTATCAGAAGATAATTCATCTTGAAGCATATCAAAGAGCATAAACCATATATTCAAATTTCCATTTGAAGATATATAGTTTTTTAGGCTTTTGTCAGTATCATTAATTTCTTTTAAAAGCGTTAGTAATATTTCGGTTTTTTCAATATTTTTGTTAGAGTTTTTTATAATAGAATGCAAATTATTAAATTTCGAAAAAATATTCTCAAACATTTCTAATTCATCTATACTAAAATATATTCCATTAGACATAGAATTAAGTATAAACTTCATTTTTTTATCATCTAATTGAGGGATATATTTAATAATTCTCTCTAAATAGGTGATATTTTCAGTACTTTGTTTAATAGAATTTTTTAATAATATAGAAGATATTTCAGTATTATTTTCTTTATTACTATGTAAAACTAAAGTATCTTTTATAGCATTATTACTTATAGCCTCTCTTGCCTCTTTAAGACTGTTTACATCTTTAAGAAGCTTTAATACTATTTTGCCATTTTCTTTGTTAATAACAGCAAATCCTTTATCTTGCATTCCATCTTTGAATAAAGCCACAACCTTATTGCCCATTATATTAATAATAGCTTTATTATTATCCAATTTACGCATAAGAGAATATCTTACAATATCTCCATCTTTAATGTTTTGAGAGTTTTTGCTATTTATGATGATGTTTGAGTATTTATTATTAATGTTTAGCATTTTATATAAAAAAACTATTTTCTTCTTTCATTTCTTTTTTTATAGATTTTATAGGTTCAAATGATAATCTATGTAAATCGCTTGCTCCATATTTTTTTATAGCTTCAATATGCTCTTTTGTGCCATAGCCTTTATTTTTTGATATTTTATATTTATCATATTCTTTATTTTTTTCTGATAATTTGTTCATAGCTTTATCTCTGCTTACTTTAGCAACTATGCTGGCACAAGCTATAGAGTAGGATTTTAAATCGCCTTTTATTATAGACTCTTGTTTTATTTCAGTGTCAATTTTCATTGCATCTATTAATAATATATCAGGTTTTATGCTTAAACCTTCAACTGCTTTAAGCATAGCCAGTTTTGTAGCATTATATATATTAATTTTGTCTATAATATTTGCAGGTACAGAATATAGTGAATATGATAATGCTTTTTGAGTTATAATATTGTAAAGCTCTTCTCTTTTTTTTGCTGTAAGTTTTTTGGAATCGTTTGCCTCTTCTATTATATCATCATCTAAAGGCATTATAATAGCACAAGCAGTAACTTCACCAAAAAGCGAACCGCGTCCAACTTCATCTATACCGCAAATATATTTATAGCCCAAGTCTAAATAATATTTCTCATAATGCAGTTTATCAATTTTATCATCAAAAAGATACATATTGTTATAAATTATTATAGTATCTGTAAAGCTATAACAACTACTATAACTACTGCAGCCAAAGAGCCCATGATTATAGCGAAATTGTTTGCTTTGTTTTTTGATGATAATTCTGCTTCTTTTTGTCTTATGAGCATTGCATCAGTTGTCTTAAACATATTATCATATTGTCTAGCTATATCATCTCTAAATTCTTTATTTTTTTGCTCTTGTTTTTCTATTTGTCTGTCTGTATATTCTTTTAATCTTTCTTTGTCGCTATTAAACTCATTTATAATATTTTTAGCATTGTTTAGAGTTGTTATATAATCACTATTTTTTATGCTGTTTTCTTCTATTTTCTTGTTTGTATAATCTATCAATGTTTCATAATTTCTATCATATTTTTTGAGCATATCATTCATTCTTGTTTCCATACTGCTGCTGAAATCTCTGTTTTTTCTATCCTGCTCTTCCATTTTTAAGTTAACAGCATTATTAATATTTTTTACAAGCTCATTATTTTTATTATTCTGTTCTTCAATTTTTTTATTTGTGTACTCTATCAATGTTTCATAACTTTTATCATATTTCTCAAGCATATTATTTGTTTTTGATAATATTTCGCTATGATTTTTATTCATCAAGTCATTAAACTCTTTATTCTTTTTGTCTTGCTCTTCAAGCTTTTCATTTATTGACTTATTCATTGTATTAAAGAATTCTTTATTTTTAATGTCTTGTTCTTCTATTTTTTTATTAGTATAATCAATCAATACTTCATGGCTTTTGTCATATTTCTCAAGCATATTATTTGCTTTAGAAAGTATTTCATCATAATTTTTATTAATTAACTGATTAAACTCATTATTTTTCTTCTCTTGCTCTTGCAATTTATCATTCATCGCATTATTTAAAGTTTTTAAGAATTCTTTATTTTTTATATCTTGTTCTTCAATTTTTCTATTTGTATAATCTATAATAGCCTCATGACTTTTATCATATTTTTCAAGCATGCTATTTGTTCTTGCTAATATTTCATTATGATTTTTATTTATTAAGTCATTGAACTCTTTATTTTTTTTGTCCTGTTCTTCAAGTTTTGTATTTACAGAATTATTAATTGTTTTAATTAATTCATTATTTTTTATATTCTGCTCTTCTAGCTTTTTATTAGTATAATCAATTAATATTTCATGGCTCTTGTCATATTTCTCAAGCATCTCATTTGTTGTTTTTATAATGTTTTCATTTATATCTTTAGCTTTTTTACTATTTTCTTCTAACTTAATATCATTTCTCTTATCTTGTTCTTCTAGTTTTGTATTCATTATTTCATTAAGAGTTTTTATGAATTGTTCATTTTTGATATTTTGCTCTTTTAATTTTTCTTTTATTTCATCATTGATATTATTTATAAGTTCGCTGCCTTGTTCTTCGAGCTTTTTATTTGCATTTTGTATTAATATTTCATTTTTCTTAGTATTTTCTTCTAATAGTTCTGCTGTTTTCTTTAATAGCTCTTCATTTAATTTAGTATTTTTTATGTTGTTATCTTCTAATTTTAGATTTATTACTTCGTTAATATTTTTTATGATGTCATGATTTTTAATATTTTGTTCTTCTAGTTTTTCTTTAAACTTTTCGTTTATAGATTTTTCAAATTCGCTATTTTGCTCTTCTAATTTTTTATTTGCATTTTGTATTAGTATTTCATTTTTTTGAATATTCTCTTCTATTAGCTCATTTGCCTTTTCTAATAGAATTTCTATTTTTAAGTCTATGTCATTTATAGAGTCTAGGTTTCTATTTAAGGCTTCTATATGATATTGCAAATTATTTATTCCTTCTTCGGCATTATCTAATCTTTCAGAGTTTAATAATATTTTTTTGAATAATCTCTTATTCTTTTTTTCCATTTCTTCTAAATCTTCTCTTGATATATTATTATTGTTATTTTCTAATGACATAATAAAATCCTTAAAAATTTATTTCTTTATATATATAATATATAACATATATGTAAAATATCAAATTTATATTGCTATAAATTTTGTTATAATTTATAAATTAAATATAAAAAAATGGAGAGAGATAATTGGCTAAAGTATTAGGGCAAACAACCCCTTTAAAAATAATGGCTGGTATATATAAAAGCGGCAGACTTCATCATGCCTATTTGTTTTATGGAGAAGAGGGAGTTGGAAAATATGAAAGTGCTTTAAATTATGCTAAAGTGCTTTTGTGCGAAAGAAATAATGGCACTTATTGCGATGAATGCGAATCTTGCAAAATGATAGATAATTATAAGCACCCTGATGTAGTAGTTGCTGGTACTGATGAGAGGTTTAGAAACGCTGAAATATATTTTAATCAGTATTTAGAATATAAACTTCCTCATTTGTTTAACAATTTTTATACAGAATGCCGTTCTATACTTTATAAAGTAGAATCTATGCTTTTTGATAGTTATGATAATTATCCATCAAGCGAGCCTAAAGAGTATATGCTTGGAAACAAAAAAGAAAGTTCTAGATATGCTTTAATAGAGCCTTACTATTTGGCTGTTAATTATACTTTAAATGAGCTTAATGAGGATAATGTTGAGTTTATAGATTCTATTTTTAGGACTAAGTCCAAAGATGCACTTAATATAGTAAAAGCTAAAGGCGGCAAAAAGAAATATTCTATAGATGGTGATTTTTTCACAGCATTAAAGAAAATACATTATAATATAATTCATACAGTTATACCGTTAGACACTATTAGAAATATAATAGAAATGACATACAGAAAACCAAGACTAGGCAGAAAGAGGGTAGTGATAATTGAAGGTATAGAATTAATGGATAAAAGAGCTCCTAATATATTTTTGCGTACATTAGAAGAGCCGTCTGATAACAATATATTTATTTTGATAACTTCAGATACAAACAAATTAGTTCAAGACGGAATGAAGCCTTTGATATCACGTATGATGGAGCTTAAGTTTTCATCTCTTTCAGAAAACACTTTAAGGTCTATACTAATGAAAAGATTAAGGCTAAGCGAAGAGAAAACAGCCCTAGCACTTCAATATTCTTCAGGAAGTATGTCTAAAGCTATAAAATATTTGCTTGACAAAAAATCAAATACAAGCGATAATATTAGAGAAGTATTATTGTCTTTCATAGATGCAAGTTTAAAGAATAATGCCTCAAAAGTGTCTTCTATCATTACACTCCTCTCAGAAGGCGAGTATGATATTATAGATACTATAAGAGAATTAATTAATATTCTTAAAAAATCTTTGGAAGATAAATATCTGGAAATAGAAGAAAGAAGCTATATACTTCCTAATTCCGTTTCCGATATAAGTATTATATGGGCTATAGATGAATTAGATTCTTTAATTAATACTTTATTAAATACTAATAGTCAGCCAAAAATGATACTTTATAAGGCTTTAAGCAACATTTATATATGGCTAAATAATTATTAAAAACCTATAGGAGTTATACATGAAAAAGTTATTTCTTGTATTAAGTGTAATGATTTTATCATTAAATCTTGTTTATGCTCAGGATGAAGCACAACAAACTACTACCGATCAACAGCAGACAACAACTCAAGAGCAAAATACTGATACTGCAGAAAATACTAATACTGTAGAAGGTATAGTGCCTTTCTCACCTAATTTTGCTGATTTGAGAAATGTAGATGATGCTAATTTAGATAAAGAGTATAATATTCTTCAAACTAATTTAAATATTATAAGAGATGATTATCTTTTTAGAGTATTATATAAAGCTAATAAAATATTACAAAATTATACTAATGTTAATTTTACAGACACTAATGAAATGTTCTACAATGCTATTAACTATTATGATTTAGTAGCTAGACCTATTTCTACTGATAACAATGTTGATTTGGGTCTTAGAGAAATTTATAAAGCTATAGATTTATATAATAGCATACGTCCTACTTATGAAATATTAGGAAAAACTAATGAACTTGCTAAAACTGATTATGAATTAAACCTTTATGCTGGTATACTTAATTTATTTAAAGGTTCTCCTAGCTATTATTCAATGAGCAGATATCACTTTAATAAAGCTTTAGAAAATGAAGTAAATAATCAGAACTCTGCTAGTAATTTAATAATGCTTAATACTTATTTAGCTGGAGTTAATTATTTATTAGCTAATAATGGAAATACTGGAGATATTAGAAAAGTTTATTATCTTAATGAAATGTTTAATAACTTATGGGATTTAACTACTTTGAAAAATGAAGATGAAAATATTAAATCTGCTAAGTATAAACTTCTTATCACTAAATATCATAAAGTATTATATACAACTTCTGATAGATTTAAAGCTATATATTCTAAATATTATGATGAGTTAGGTTTTGTATATGCTAATACAGAAGATGAAGTATTATCTAGAGATGTAGCTCCTGTTTATAAAGAGGGAGAAGCAAACGAAGCTAATACAGCAAATAATACTACTACAGAAAATACAGAAACAGCACAATAATAAAATTAAAAAAATAACTTAAGGCATGTCAGTTTTAATTGGCATGCCTTATTAATATATATTACTAATAAGTTAATTGTATTATTTAATAAATACACTTGACATAAATAAAAAATAGTTTAATATTTTTATGTTTAATAAATAAAGGAGATAAAATATGTTTGAGTTAATGAAATTGCCTTATGGCAAAGAGGACTTAGCACCATATATGTCTTCAAATACTTTAGACTTCCATCATGGAAAACACTTAAATGCTTATGTAACAACAGTTAATGATTTAGTATCTAAGGATAAATCATTGGAAGGAAAAAGTATAGAGGAACTAATACTTCTTTCTCATAACAATAGTGAAAAACAAGCATTATTCAATAATGCTGGTCAGGTTTATAACCATGAAGAGTTTTTCAAGATGTTAAAAAAAGATGTTGCTATACCTGCTGAAGTAAAAAGTAAAATAGAGGCAGATTTTGGTAGTTTTGATGCTTTTAAAGAGGCATTCACTACAGGCGGTAAAACACAATTTGGTTCTGGCTGGGTATGGTTGGTATTAAATAATGGTAAATTAGAAGTTAGAAAATATGCTAATGCTATGAACCCTATTGCTGATAAAGTACATGGTATTTTAACTTGCGATGTTTGGGAACATGCTTATTATTTAGATTATCAAAACAGAAGACCTGATTTTCTTACTACTTTTGTAGAACATTTAGTAAATTGGGATTATGTGGCAGAAAGATTAAATAAGGCAAAATAACTTAATTTTTAATATACAATTTAAGGAGAAATAAAATGAAAGATTTAAAAGGAACAAAAACAGAAAAGAACTTACATGATGCTTTTGCTGGCGAATCTATGGCTAGGAACAAGTATACATATTTTGCAAGCGTTGCTAGAAATGAAGGTTATGAGCAAATAGCTGCAATATTCCTTGAAACAGCAGAAAATGAAAGAGAACATGCTAAAGTTCATTTTAAATATCTTAATGGTATAGGTGATACTCTTCAAAACTTACAATCTGCTTGGGAAGGCGAGAATTATGAGTATGAAGAAATGTATCCTACTATGTCTAAAGAAGCTGCAGCTGAAGGTTTTGATGAGATTGCTCATTCTATGAAATTAATCGGTGATGTTGAAAGAGAACATAGAGAGCGTTATGCTAAATTAAGAGAAGCTGTAAAAAATGGTACAGTTTTCAAAAGAAACACTAAAGTTCAATGGAAATGCAGAAACTGCGGATATATATATGAAGGTGAAGCTGCTCCTGAAATTTGTCCTGCTTGTAAACATGCTAAAAAATTCTTTGAAGTTAGAGTTGAAAGCTATTAATTTATAATAATTAATTAAAAATAATAGGGGGCTTGAATAAGGCCTCCTTTTTTTTATTTTTATTTTAAAATATTATATTGAAAATATTTAAATTGAGTTTATTATATTTCAAAAATTTAAAATGGAATATTAATTAACTTATGTCAAACAATAACAATAAATCTATTTTTCTTGCGGCTAGTGCTTATATAATGTGGGGGCTTCTTCCTATATATTGGAAGGCTGTTCAGAATTTTGATTCTGCTTTTGTGCTTGGAGTGAGAGTTATCACTACTTTTATATTTACTCTTATTATAATAATATTTAAAAAAGCTAATTTGTATAGAGGAATAAAACCTCTTGTTTTGATTTTTATAGCAGGCGTTTTTCTTGGTCTTAATTGGTATTTATATATTTATACTGTAAACTCTGGGAATGTATTAGAGGCAGGGCTTGCTTATTATATAGCTCCTATTTTAAGCATATTAATAGGCATAATATTTTTTAGAGAGAAAAAGACTGTATTAGAATATTTAGCTATTGTTTTAATGTTTATTGGAATGATATATCAAACTATTACATTGGGCAAACCTCCTATAATGGCATTTTTTATAGGTTTAACTTTTTCTATATATGGAATACTAAAAAAGATGACTATATATTCTGGTTGGGAGAGTTTATTTTTGGAGACTTTATCTATATTAATACCTTCAATTATTATATCTAAACTTTATTTTCCAACATCTCCTCAGCCAACTAATACTTGGATAACTTTAATGTTTGCAGGAATTGCAACAGGTATTCCTTTATATTTATATGCAAAGGCTGCTAAATCTTTAGAGGTTTCTACTTTAGGATTTTTGCAATTTTTTGTTCCTTTGCTTGCAACATTGCTTGCTATATTTGTATATAAAGAAGAATTGAATTTCAATAGAGCTATTACACTAGCAATTATTATATTGGCTGCTATTCTTTATGCTGTGTCAATATTTAGAAAATCTAAAGCTAATAAAAAATTATAACTTTATATATAATTTAAAAAATAAAAAGGGCTATACAAAAGTAAAGCCCTTAATTGATAATTTGCTTATTATAAAAAATTATATTTCTACATCTTTAGAATAATCTATTCCCTCAACTTCAAATCCATGCATATTCATATAATCTTTTCTAAACATAGACATATCAGCTAACTCTTTTAAATTATCCTGATTAAGTATTTTCCAAGCATTCAATACTTCTTCTTGAACATCTTTTTTAAGTTCCCAATCATCAAGCCTAATTCTATTAACAGAGTCTAAAGGTATATCGCCTCCATTAAATAATTTATCACTTAATAATCTATACATCTGTTCAATACAGCCCTCGTGTAACCCCTTATTTTTCATTATTTTAAATAATATTCCAATATAAAGAGGAACTGTAGGTATAACAGAAGAGGCTCTTGTTACAACAGCCTTGTTAACAGATATATAAGCATGTCCGTTTATCTTTTTTTGCATATTTTTATCAAGTCTATGAGCTGTGCTTTCTATATCATCTTTAGCTCTTCCAATAGTTCCTTCTCTATAAACTGCTTTAGTTATTTCTGGTCCTATATAAGAATAAGCTATATTAATTGCATTTTCTGCAAGTAAGTCTGCTTCAAGTAAAGCATTAGTCCAAAGTTCCCAGTCTTCTCCTCCCATAACTTTTACAGTGTTTTTTATATCATCATCATTAGCAGGTTCTATAGAAACATTTAATAACTCTTCAGTCATAAAATCTATTCCCATACCCTCATATTTTTTTCCTATAGGCTTTAATGCAGAACGATATAAAGTACCTGTTTTTTCATCTGTTCTTACTGGAGCAGCCAAACTATATATAAATAAATCTATCTTTCCATCAAAAAACTTTTTAGCTTCTTTTATTACTTCTTCTTTTGAAGCATTTAAAAACGCATCCAAATTAAGACTTAACTCTTCTATACCATCTCTCTTAGCAAACTCACTGAAAGCCATATTATTATACCAACCAGGTGTAGCTGTTCTTCTCTCTGTAGCTGCTTTTTCTAATGAAACTCCCATAGTTTTAGCTCCAAGTCCATAAGCTATAGCAATTCTGCTAGCAAGACCATATCCTCCAGAGCTTCCTAATATAAGAGCATTTTTTACATTTGATTTTATTTTTCCTTTAGATTTTACATAGTTTATTTGATTTTCTACCTCTTTCCTGCATCCTAATGGGTGAGCTGTAGTACATATATTATTCAATATTTTAGGTGCTACTATCATTTATGCATCTCCTTTAATAGTATTATTATCTTAAATATACATATACTTTATAATAGAATTGTATTTTTTTCAATAAAATAAAATTTATAATAATAATTAGATAAATATTTTTTATATGTTATACTATATTAAAAAACTTGATGGTATTTTATGAGTATATCTAATGAATTATTAAAAGATTGCAGAAAAAAATTAAAAAACAAATTTACAAAAGAGTTTATAGAAAAAAAAGAATATAGCGATAATTTTATAAACGCATTAATTAATACAGATAATTTTGATATTTTTTATAGTATGCTTGAAGAAGATTATTCTAAGAATATTTTTAAAAAAATTGTATTATACAGATATATGCTTGCTTTTAATCCTAAGGTGCATAAAAAATTAATAAAAGAAATATTGTTTAGTTTTAAATACGGTATCATATCAACATTTGAATGGCTTATAAAAATGATATATTTTTTAATAATCAAGAGATTTAAACTTCCTAAAGAAATAGGTTCTTGGGCATTATATTATATATTTTGTTTAGAGCAGTATAATGTAAAAGATATTTTTGAAGTGAAAGGGGATAATGTATTATTTGATATTGGTGCTTGGAAGGGAGATAGTACTTGCTTTTTTTCTAAGAGAAGTTCTAGCAATTCTAAAATATATGCTTTTGAACCTGATGATAATGCTTACAATGTACTTACAAATATTAAAGATAAATATAAACTTAATAATGTAATACTTCAAAATGAGATTTTTTTAGACTATGAGAGGGATATAGATTTTGTTTCTATGAATCCTAACACTCCTATAGTAAAAAAGCATGCTATTACTTTGGATATGTTTGTAGAGAGAAATAACATAAAAAATATTGATTATATAAAGATGGATGTTGAAGGGGCAGAGCATAAAATTTTAGAGGGTGCTATAAACACAATAAAAAAATATAGACCAAGTTTAGCAATAGCAATTTATCATGGTGGTGAGCTTTTTATGGAGGATTTTTATAAAATACCAATATTTATAAAAAGTATTGCTGATGATTATGAGTATTATATAAGGAGCTATTCACCTTGGGGAGGAGAGACTATTCTTTTTTGCAAGCCTAAAGAAAAATAAATAAAAAAATAAATATTTCTTAATACAATATTTTTTATTAGAATTTAGAAATTATCCACATTATAAAAGATAATACTATACTAGCTATTATAGAGGTTAGTATTGGAAAAGCAAAGGTGAAATTTTCTCTCTTTATTACAATATCACCAGGAAGTTTTCCTATAGGAATTTTTAATAATATTAATATGCCTATTATTATAGCAATGATTCCTACAGCAATAAGCATCTTTGCAAAGTAGTTATTCATTATGTTCTCTTATTTTTAATTATATTACTTTTTATTTATAAAATTTATTTATAAAAAATTATTCAGAAAGTTTTCTATTTAATTTTTCTATATCTTTATCATGCCCAGCTATTACAAGTATATCCCCCTCAACCATAGATTCATCAGGGTCTGGAGTACAATCAACTATAATCTTTTTCTCTCCCAATATACTAGTTGTTTCTTTTTTTATAGCTACAACATTTATTTTATATTTCTTTCTCAAATCAAGTTCTTTTAAATTTTTACCCGCAAGTCCAGCATGCACAGGAAACTCTACTATAGAATGGTATTCAGTTAAGTCGTATAAAAGCAGAGAATCTCCAACTTCAAGCTGTTCTGCTATATGTATACCCATAGATTCTTCTGGGCTTACAAGATGTGTGATTCCTATTTTGCTTAATATTGCTTTATGTCTTTCATCAGAATATCTTGCTATTATATTTTTTACATTTAATTCTTTTAATATTAGTGAAGTTAATATGCTTGTCATAATGTCTTCACCTATAGTAACTATAACAGCATCGAATTTATTAATTTCTATAGCCTCTAATGCTTCTCTTTGAGTAGAATCTAATTTCATAGCCTGAGTAACACTATTTTTTATAGCTTCTATTTCATTGATATCATTATCTATTGCCAATACTTCTATTGAAGGTTTATTCATTAATCTATTTATTAGAGCCTTACCTAAAGTACCAACTCCTATAACAGCATATTGTAGCATTTGAATACCTCTATAAAAATAATTTTTTTTAATTTTAAAATTTAGTTTAAATATGTTTTTATTATAGTTTAATATAAAAAATTGTCAAAAACAAAATTAAAATATATGCGTTATATGTGTAATTATACAATATTAAATTTTGATTTACACTATTGCAATCATATTATTAATATATATAATATTAGATATAGTTATATTATGAAAGAATTGGAGGTACACTATATGAAAAATAAACAATTATACTTGATTATAACTATTATGATGATGATAGTATTATCTTCTTGCGGAACTGGAGTTAGTAGAAACAATCCTGAAGGTTGGATAAATGATGATACTTTTAGAGTAATGGGAATGGGTTCTCCTAGTGAAGATATAGATACTGATGATAAGTTTAGAAGAGAAGTTGCATCAAGACAAGCTGCAGAGCTAGATGCTAAAAATAAAATAGTAGCTAAAATAGTTGGTTCTTATGTAGAATCTTTAAGCTCTACAGAAAAAGGTATGATAGATGAGTATGTAATACAAGAGAGAGTTGCAGGAAGAGTGAGAGGTGTTTCTATAGTTGAGAGCAAATGGGATTCTAAACAAAATTGTACTGTTGTTGCTGAATTATATTCAAAAGGCTTAAAAAAACAAATGGATACTTTGATTACAAAATATCTTCAAGAGGTTGGTATGCAATACACTGCTGAAGATGTTGCAGGCAGAGTAAGAACTTACGAATAATAAAAACAATTATAAGGGCAGTTTTTATGTATAAAGAGGATATTAAAGGGAGATTAGCTTTTATTTCCGGAGCTAGTGCGGGTATTGGTGAAGCGGTTGCTAAGATGCTTGCTTCTAATGGCGTTAATCTTATTTTAACAGCAAGAAGAATTGAAAAATTAGAATCTCTTAAAAGTATGTTAGAAAAAGATTATAATGTAAAAGTAAAGGTTATAAAAGTAGATTATGCTGATACCAATAGTATAAAAAATGCTGTAACTTCATTAGAAAATGAATGGAAAAATATAGATATACTTATTAATAATGCAGGACTTGCTTTAGGTAAGGATTATTTTTATAACAATGATATAGAAGACAGCTTACAGATGATAAGGGTAAACTGCGAAGGTTTAATAGTATTAACTAGAATGATAATACCTCTAATGCTGGGCAGTAAAAATGCTGATATCATTAATTTAGCTTCCACTGCTGCAGATGAGGCTTATTTCGGCGGAGCTATTTATTGTTCTAGTAAATCTTTTGTAGAGATGTTTGGAGATGTTTTAAGAGTTGAGTTAATAGACAAACCTATAAGAGTAACTAATATAAAACCGGGGGCCGTAAATACAGAGTTTTCTACAGTTAGATTTAAAGGAGATAAAGAAAAGGCTGATAATGTTTACAAGGGATTTGACCCTTTATATGCGGAAGATATAGCCGATAATATAGAGTATGTTATTACTAGAAAAAGACATGTTCAAATATCTAGTATGACTATTTTAGCAGGTAGTCAGGCTACAGCCACTATGATACATAGAGGTAAATAAAATATATTATATTTTTAGGAGTTATTTTCTATGGGTGATATAGATAATACTAGAAATAGATTAAAACTAGATAATCTTAAAGAAGATGATAGAAGAAATTTATTTAATAAGTTTGTAGATGCAGGCGGCGAGGTAGTAACTAATAGAAAAAAACAAGCCCCTTCAGATTATTCATCTAATAGAAAAAGTACTCCTAGTTATAATAAACCTAAAAATAATTATCCTAATAATAATACGCCAAGAGGAAATTACGTTTATACTAACACCTCTCAAGCTCCAAAAAAAGAAAAGCCAAATAATACATTAATCGTAAAAAAACAAAAAAGTGTGTTTTTAAATTTCAAATTGTGGCTAGATGCTTTATCTAGTAAAACAATAACAACTTTCGGTGGAAATGTACATAATAAGTTTTTGGGCTTTATAGATAAGAATGTTATCTCGGCATTTTTAGAGATGGATACTCTTATTTTTAATGCACTAAACCCAGTAGATGATAATTCTTTAGAACCTAAAAGTAAAAAAGAAAAAATATTAGCTCAATTTGCCAATGATTTAGAAGATATTGAACTTTTAGAACGAATAAAAGATCAGTATGATGAGAATATTTATAAAACTTTTTTAAGACAATATAAAGATTTACATTCTCCCACTAAAGCTAGCAGTTATGTGAATGAGCTTAAAGCTATGTTTAGACCTCTATATATTTTGCATGCTTATTCTTCAAAATTAAAATTGGCTGGAGAAAAGGCTTTACTTGCATATTCTATAGTAGATAATATTAGCAAAGGGGTTATTAATCCTAGAATATCTAATTTTAAAAAAGATGTTGATTTAATATATTCAAAATATTATCCAAAATTGTTTTCTTTACTTCAATATGCATCTAAAGAAAAACTTGAAACATTGTCTGATATTAATAATTTTCTAGGCATTACAGAAACAGATATAGTTGGATATTATACTAAATTAAAAAAAGAAAGAGATTTAAAACTTAAAGAAGAAATTACAAAACAGCAGAAAGAAGAAACAAAAGATACTCAAACGCCTGAAGACAATGAAGAAGAAAAATTAATGAAAATAGAGTCTATAGGTGTAAAACTTATAGAGAAAGTGGTTTCATTTAGAAAAGCAGATAATAATATAGAGATAGAAGGAGACCCTTTCTTTAATGTATTGGATACTGATAAAATATATAGAATAAAAGTGTTATTAGATTTTTTGGATAGAGAATATTCTGTATTATTTGTTTCTAATAAGGTAAAATATAATTTAATTTATGATAATTTAGTGAGAACAGATTATAAGAGTGATTTTAATAATATATTTTTATCATTATCAGATTCTAATTCTAGATTTTTAGAGTATAGTGATATGTGCAAGAATGCTTTAAAAGTAGAACGAGATACATCTCTTAGATTTGAGCAGAGGGTATCAATGTTAGCTGAGAAAAATGGACAAATATCTTATACTGCTAAAAACTTAAAATCTCATATAGTTTCTATTATATCATCTTTAAAAAAGAAATTAGATAAACTATTATTAGATAAAGTAGAAAGAGAGAGAATAATAGCAAACCCTAATGATATATTAACATTCTTTTCTGATGTTAGCGGCAGTAAAAAAAGGATACAAGGATATAATGTATTAAAAGCTTTAACAGAGGCTTATTATTTTGTATCTGGTTTTTACTATTTAATCACATCGGGAGAATTGTCTGGGGCTGGAATATTAATAGAAGGCTCTAAAAAAGTAGAAGAATATAATAATAAAAAAGATGAAGATAATAATGCTAATAATAATGATGAAAAAAAAGATGATTTAGACGATAATTTAAAAAAGTTAGAAAAAGAATATACAAATGATGAGGTATCTGAGTCAAAAGAAGAAGATGATGATGCTAGCGGAAATAGTCAGGAGTAGGAATTGGCTTACAAATCGAAAAAAATTATTATGCTTGAATATATTCCATTAAGGGTTTTAATGGAATTTATATCATTTTTTCCTTATATTTTTGTGATATTTTTTGCAAAGATTATAGGGATTTTAATGTTTTATGTAGCTCCAGGTAGTAGGAAGGTTGCTTTAATTAATTTGAAGCAGGCTTTTCCAGAGAAATCTTATTTGGAGAGAAGACTTATTGCTAGGCGTTCTATGAAATCTATGCTTATGACTTTTGCTGAGTTTATAAAGGCTTCAAGAATGTCTGATGAAGAAATATTAAAACGTGTAAAGATAGAAGGTATAGAGCTATTTGATAAGGCTTTAGAAGAAAATAAAGGTATAGTGGCTATTACTGGTCATATTGGTAATTGGGAGTATATAGCATCATATTTTGGTATTAAGGGTTATAATCCTAGTGTTATAGTGAGACCTTTGGATAATCCAAAATTAGATGCTTATATGAAGTCTTGGAGGGAAAAGAGGGGAGTTAAATGTATTGCTAGAAAGGGCAATTTAAAAGAGATATTTTATACTTTAAGAGAGAATAAACCTGTTGCATTTTTATGTGATCAGAATTATATAGATGGAATTTATGTTGATTTTTTTGGCGAGAAATGTGCTACGGCTGTTGGACCTATTGCAATGGCTATGAAGACTAAAGCTCCTATTGCTATACTTTATGATGTGCCAGATAGGTATGGTCATCATAAGATAATTGTATCTGAGATAATGTATATAGAAGAGAAGGCAACTAAAGAGGAAACTTTATATCATAATACTCAAAGATATACTAAGAAGTTAGAGGATATTATAAGAAAATATCCTGAGAATTGGCTTTGGGTGCATCCTAGGTGGAATACTCGTCCTAATGGAGAGCCTGAAATTTTTTATAAGCATAATAATTATAGATAATTTTACTTTACTTTTTTATAATAGGTTTATATAGTGAAATCATCATTCAATCAATATAGTAAAATTAGTTATATAGAAACCACAATTATAGGAGGTAGTTATATATATGAATCAAAATAAAAAATCATTTATGTTTTTTCTCAATCTTGGTCTTACATTTACTTTATTAGGAATAATAATATCATTTTTTATATTTTCTTATGAGAAGAACTCTAAAGACGGCGATTTTGTTGTACATGCTCAGGCTGCACCAGAGAAGGCTGCTTTTAATGGTTCTTTAGACGGGGCTTTAGAGGTTGAGAGTGCTATTAGAGATGTTGTTGATAAGAATATGCCTGCTGTTGTTAATATATCTACAGAAATTGAATCTGGTCAAACTTATGAAGATAGATATGCTGATGAGTTTTTTAGATTTTTCTTTGGGGACCAAGTGCCTAGACAAAGAAGAAGTCAAAAATCTTTAGGAAGCGGTTTTATAGTTAATGATGAGGGATATGTTCTTTCTAATTACCATGTTGTTAAGGGTGCTACTAAGATTATGGTGCTTTTATATGGTGAGGATGAAGAATTGCCTGCTAAATTAATAGGTTATGATGAGGCTTATGATTTAGCTTTATTAAAAATTGAATCTGACAGGGTATTTCCTTATGTAGCTTTAGGTGACAGTGATGCTATTGAACCTGGTGAGTTTGCTATTGCTATTGGTAACCCTTATGGTTTAAACAATACTGTTACTTTTGGTATAGTTAGTGCTAAAGGTAGAAGCGATGTTGGTGCTAATAGGTATCAAAGATATATTCAAACTGATGTTGCTATAAACCCAGGTAACTCTGGAGGTCCATTATTTAATATACATGGTCAAGTTATAGGAATTAATACTTTGATATATTCTACTTCTGGCGGAAGCATTGGTATAGGATTTGCTACTCCTATTAATATTGCTACTTCTGTTATGAAGGATTTAAAAGAGAATGGAAAAGTTACTAGAGGATATTTAGGAATATATTTACAAGATATTGATGAAAATCTTTCTAGAGGTTTAAATGTTAAACAAAACTCTGGGGTTTATGTAAGTGAGGTTATACCTAATTCTCCTGCTTCTAAGGGCGGTTTACAAGATGGTGATATTATTGTAGAGTTTGACGGCGAGAGAATGACTAAGAGCGTTGACTTATTTAATAAAGTTGCTACTACTAAAGTTGGAAGCAAAGTTGAAGTTAAATATTTAAGAAATGGAAAAGAAAAAATTACAAGAATTACGATAGAGGCTAGAGAAGAAGATGAAGATGTTGTACCTAGTTCTAATTCATCACAAAGCTCAAGAGATGCTAATGCTTGGATGGGCTTAGATGTTTCTGATGTTACTCCAGAGATATCTCAAAGACTTCAGATTAGAAGCAATGAGAGAGGAGTTGTTGTAGTAAATATGACTCAAAACTCTAAAGCTTATTCTGCTGGACTTAGACCTGGTGATGTAATTAAGGCTATCAATGGAATAAC
>NZ_SRZM01000429.1 GCF_019402445.1 Brachyspira pilosicoli | reverse complement strand
TAGCACTCATTCCATGAGAAAATGCTATACCAAGCACAGTGTCTCCGTCTTTTACTTGATAATCTATATATTTATTTTCCTCTATTTCTTTTTTGATATTTTCTACATTACGATTTACTTTTTCTTCTTCTTTTATATCTTCTATATTTGAAACATTAGCTACTTTTAATATTTCCCCTTTCTTTAGTTGATATTTATTAAAATCCTCTATATTGTTTATAGCACAAAATTCGCTTGCACTCATTCCATGAGAGAATGCTATACCAAGTACAGTGTCCCCATCTTTTACTTTATAGTTTGTGTAAGACTTTTTTTTCTCTGGCTTAAGTCCATAAGATTTAGCCTTAACATCATATACCAAATCATATCCTTTCTCTTTTACTTTTAGAGTTTCACCAACTTTAAG
>NZ_SRZM01000428.1 GCF_019402445.1 Brachyspira pilosicoli | reverse complement strand
CGCTTCGCAGGTGGCAAAGCCCTGCAGATATATTAATTTAAAAAATTATCAAAAACTCTCGTTCGTTGCTATATATAAATCTCCATTAGAATCAACTATATAAGCTTCTCTGTAATTATAATTCTCATTAGTGAAAAAATTAGTACCCATAAGAAAAGCTGTTGTAGATAAAGCATCTGCCTCTTCTGCATTGGTGTGTACAATGGTAGCTGACATTGCATTATAAGTTGGATAACCTATTTTAGCATCTATTATATGATGATAATTAGTGCCGTTTTCTGTAAAAAATCTCTCATAATCTCCGCTTGTTACTATAGTATAATTTGTAGCCTGTATTAAAGCTAAATATCCGTCTTCATCGTTTCTAGGATTTCTTATTGCTATCACCCAAGGATTACCCTTAGAATTTACACCATTAGCATAAGTATCTCCGCCGTAATCTATTAAATAATTTTTTATATTGTAATTTTTAAACACATCTATAAGTTTAGTAACAATATAACCCTTTCCATAAGAGCCAAAATCAAAAGTTAAATTATCTCTAAGCTCTATAAACTTTTTTCCATTGTTTGTAATAATACTTACCTTTGAATAATCTATTTTCTTTAATGCACTTTCAATCTCTTCTCTCTTTGGAACAGTTTGATTTTCTTTAACACCAAAACCCCAAAGCTCAATTAATGGTCTCACACTTATATCAAAAGAAGGATTTATCTTAGAATATCTTAATCCTGTTTCAAATAAATGTGCCATATCTTCAGAAACTTCTATTCTGAGAACATCTTCTTTATTTTCTAAACTTTTTTTATTTATAATTGCTATTTCGCTCTTTTCATTATACGGATTTAATATATTATCCATTCTGTTAATTTCATTTGTTATAGAAGCAACCAAATCATACATTTTTTTCTCTGTAGTTTGTGCTGTTATATTTAATATAGTATCGCTTATTGCTATTGTTGTAGATATATACTTTTCTTTATTTTTATAAACAAAAAGTGTAGCAATTAATGCTGCTACTACAACTAAAATTAATAGATAATATTTTTTCTTTGATGTCATAAAATCTTCTCTTTTTTATAATTATTCTTTTTAGTAAACTTATTATTAATAAACTTATTGAATTATAATATAGTTAAATAATTATGTTTTGTCAAAAACTAAATTTTTTATTTTTAGATATTTTCGGGGACTAGCCCCCGTACCCCCACTTCTTTTGCCGATAGGCACCTACT
>NZ_SRZM01000427.1 GCF_019402445.1 Brachyspira pilosicoli | reverse complement strand
TTTAAGCTTTCATAATTATTACTAAGAGCAACAAGCTGAGGTTTTGTGCTTTCATATTGTACTTTTGCATTTAAATATTCGTATTCAGAAACTTGTCCGTTTCTGTATTTTATGTAGGATTCTCTCATTCTATTGCTGTAATTAAGCTGCTGCTGATAGTATACTTTATAATTTTCTTGAGCTACAAATGTATTGTAAAAATTTAATTGTGTATTTATTGCTACATTTTTTCTCTCGTCAAAATATGTTTCTTTCATCATTTTTAGGTTTATTTCTCTTGCTTTATCAGTATTCCAGTTTCTAAATCCAGTAAAGAGTGTTTTTGACAATGTTGCTTGTGCATTCCAAGTATCTGCACTCGAATATACTCCTGTGTTTAAATCATTGTATTGATATTCTTGTGGCTCCGATAAATTAAGTCCACCGCTTACTGTTAATGAAGGTAAAAATAAATCAGAAAATGATGCATCTTTTTGAGTTTGAGCTATTCGTACATCATATTCTGCTTGTTTTAGAGTTTTATCATTTTCAATAGCTAAATCTAATGCTTGTTCCAAATTTATGCTTATCTTAGAGTTTGTAGAGTTTTCATTACTCTGTGAATATAAAGAAATATTGAATACTATAATCAATATAAAAACAAAACTATTTTTCACAATACCGCTCCTAAGAAAGTCTACATCGTAAATTTAATAAAAATTTATTTTTTTACTAATAAATTATAAACTTCAAATAAAAAATATCAAGTTAATTTTACAATATATTTAATTAGACGAATAAATCATTAAAAAGTTCCCATTGTTAAATGCTTGTAATATGTAATTAAATTAATATTTATAATAGGTAAATAAAAAAATAATTGTTTATATATTTTAAGGAACAGGGTAAATATTTTTTACTTTATCAATATATAAAATGTGATTTTATTTAATAAATTTACTTTAATTTTACAAAAAATATATGTTTTTTGATAAAATCATACTAAAATATCAAAAAAACTGCAAAATATATATATTTTTTGTAAAAAAATAGTAAAAAAATTTGACAAAACTCATACTATATACTAT
>NZ_SRZM01000426.1 GCF_019402445.1 Brachyspira pilosicoli | reverse complement strand
GGTAACAGCTTGATAGGTAATGATTTTTACGAGAGCCATTTAGATTTGGACGATGCCACTTTATATAAAATAAACTGCTTTGATTGGGAGGAAGAGTTTAAAAGCATTTTTAAAGGCGGCGGCTTCGATGTGGTGATAGGCAATCCGCCATATTTTAATATACAAACTTTAGGTCATAACTCTCCGATAGCAAATTATATAACCTCAAAATATTCTAATATATGGCAAGATAAGAGTGATATATTATTTTACTTTTTATATAAAGCTATAAAAT
>NZ_SRZM01000425.1 GCF_019402445.1 Brachyspira pilosicoli | reverse complement strand
GAATTAATTTATGCAATATTTAAAAAAATCTCTGATTTTAAAATATTTATTTATTCATTCACTATTTATTTTATTAAAAAACTAATTTCTATAATGACAATTTTTGTAGTTTCAAGGAAGATATATGAAAAAGAGTATTATACTAATTACCATATTTCTAATGATATCAGTATTAGCATATTCACATAATTTTGTAATGAGTTTGTATGTTCCATTGGCAGGAAGCCGTCCTAGTTTTTATCAAAATGGTTTTTTATCAGAGTATTTAACAGAACAAGAAAAATCTGCATTTGAAGCAGGAGTTATATTTCAGCCGTCAATTTATTTTGCGATTGAAAAAATGTATTATATAGTATTAGGGGTAGATTTCGGTTGGTATAGAGATACATTTAAATTTTATAATAATTCTCAAGATTTTACGCATGAATTTGATAGTATTATTACAGGACTTAGTCTTGAATGGAAACCTTCAATATTTCAAATAGGTATAGGGGGCGGTGTTAAATTTCCTTTATCTGGTAAATATTGGACAGGAGATAATGCTATATCATTATATAACAAGGATTTATTATCAAGATTTAATAATCTAGTTATACCTTATGTAAAACTTTATACCGGCATAAATTTCTTTTTAGTAAGTTTATTATTTTATGTTAATTTTGATATACCATATTATCAAATAAAAGATAATTTATCTTCATTGGGTGAAGGATATAGATATCCTATTCAATTAGCTTCTGTTGATATAGGTGTTCAGATTGGCATACATTTGCCTATGATAGAATTTGGTAATAGCTATGATGACGGTAGACAGCAGTATTAATAAAAATAATCCACGTTTTTAATTATTATTTATAATCCAAACAATTATATTTTTTTAATCTCTTTCTCAACTTTTTCCTGCCGCAAAAAGTTTTTACCCTACGGGTACGCTTCGCG
>NZ_SRZM01000424.1 GCF_019402445.1 Brachyspira pilosicoli | reverse complement strand
TTCTTTGTAACAACAAAAGAAGTGGGGGTATGGGGGCTAGCCCCCATAAATTAAAAACTATTACTTTTTTAATTAATATGATAATTGACATTTTTATTATTTTGAGTATATTTTTATATAATAATTAGAAGAAGGAAATTTAATTTGCAAAACATATATTTACATAGTTTAGGATGCGAGAAGAATACGGTTGATGGCGAGCATATACTTGCTATATTAAATAAAAATGGATACAAGATAGTTGATAAAGCAGAGGATGCAGATATTATAGTTATTAATACTTGTGCTTTTATAGAGGATTCTAAGAAAGAGTCAATAGATGCTATATTTGACCATTCACTTTATAAAAAATACGGCAAATGTAAGAGGCTTATAGTATCTGGGTGCATGAGTGAAAGATATAAAGAAAATTTTATGGAGATGTTTCAGGAAGTTGACTCTGCTATTGGCATACATGATTTAGAGAAGATTTTAACTGCTGTAGAGAAAGACGGTTTTCATGATGCTGAAGAAAATACTACCTATAAAGAGTATGTTGATAGAGTGAACACTTCTACAAATTATAGTGTATATATAAGAATAAGCGACGGCTGTCATGCTAATTGCAGTTTTTGTGCTATACCTTCAATAAGGGGTAAACATAGAAGTAGAAAAATAGAAGATATAGTTAAAGAAGCTAAAGAATATGCAAAAAATGGTGCTAAGGAAATAAATTTAATAGCTCATGAAACTACGTATTATGGTTATGATATATATAAAAAATTAGCACTTCCTGATTTATTAAAAGAGCTTTCTGTTATTGACGGCATAGAATGGATTAGAGTTCTTTATCAAAACCCTGTTGTTTTAAATAAAAGTATAATAGATGCTATGTTTAAAACAGAAAAAGTTGTTCCTTATTTTGATATACCTTTGCAGCATATAGATAAGGATATATTAAAAGATATGAACAGAGGAAATAGGGGATATTCTTTTTATAAGGATATGATAAATTATATTAGAAGCTATGATGAAAATGCAGTTATAAGAACCTCTTTAATTGTAGGTTTTCCTGGGGAGACTGCTGAGAGCTTTAAGAAATTGGCAAGATTCGTAAAAAAGATGAAGCTTGATAGGGTTGGAGTTTTTACATATTCTGAAGAAGAAAATACTAATGCATTGCTTATTAATAAAAAGAAAATTAGTAAAAATAGAATGCTGATGCTGAGAGATAAACTTATGAGGATTGCTCTTGAAGTATCTGAGGAGAGGCTTTCTAGGTTTATAGGAAAAAGTATTGATGTACTTATAGAGAAGAAAGAGGAAGATAAATTTATCGGCAGAAGCAAATATGATGCTCCTGAAGTTGATGGATTTGTTGAGGTTTACTTTGATAAAAATAATGTTGATAACATCAATATTGGCGATATAGTAAAGGTAAAAATAGTGCATAATACAGAATATGATTTAGTTGGTAATTTGGAATAAGTTTTTTTGCTGTATAATTAAAAGGAAAATTAATGAAAAAAAACAATAACAAGGAATATAAAAATAGAGAAGAGGCTTTTAGAGATTATTTTGAAAGTGTAAGTAAAATTGTATATACATTAAACTTAATATCTGATAGAAATGATATGACAAGAAGACTTTCTAATAATATCAATAGGGTATTGGGTTATGATGATGAAACAATTATTAATGATGAGAAAACTGTAAATAACAATAATGATGAGATAGCTATATTAATAGATTCTATAAAAAA
>NZ_SRZM01000423.1 GCF_019402445.1 Brachyspira pilosicoli | reverse complement strand
TTTTTTTAAATGTTAGAATATACTAACAATATTTAAGTATTAGCTAACATAAAAAAGGAAAAAGCTATGAAATATATAATATTAATCGCTATTATTATAACAAATATGCTATATAGCTACAATTCAAAAGAAATAAATAATTTTTATAATAATTACTACTCTTCAAAAAACCATGATATTAACTCATTAAAAGTAAATAATTCTCAAACTTACCAAAATATATATTATTTAATAACTTCAAAAAACATATCAAGCGATAAAGAAAAATTTAATTATTTAAAAAAGGCAATAGATGAAAATAAAGATTATATAACATCAAAAGACATTGATTATTTGATAAGCATATCAGAGTTAATGAATTATATTATATATTATTCATCACTTCCTGATAAAATTTCTTACGGCAAAAAATCTAAAGAACTATATCAAAACATTTTAAAAATTGACAATAGTAACTTTTTTGCACTTCTTGGCACAGCTATAGGCTATATGCATGCTCCAGCCATAGCAGGAGGAAGTGATAAAAAAGCATTTGAATATTTTAATAGAGCTTTAAACAACTCTAAAGAAAAATACCAAACATATTTATCCTATGTATGGTTATCACAATATTATTTCAAAATAAAAGATAATGAAAACTATCAGAAATATATTGACATGAGTAGGAGTATATACCAAGATGGGATATTATTAAAGGAGGCTATAGAGAGAAACAAAACCAAAAAGAAACCTTTATAAAAAATAGCAGTTTAAATGAAAATATAAAATATGTATCAATATAAATACAAAAAGAATAATAAATAAACATTAATAAAGGATAAAAATATGAGACGTTTATATATCATTTTAACGGCTTTAATAATAAATGCTTATAGTGTATTTAGCTACACAGTTGTAGAGGATTTCAATGATTTTTTGGTTGATGAGAATCAATTAAGAGTAAGACTTGACAGATTTGGAGTATTAGCAGGTACTGATAATTTACGTTTTGTTGTGGGGGTAAATGGAGAGACAGCAGGAGTTTTGTTAGACAATTTAGATAATGGAAGCAAGGGTGGAATAAGCACTTTTAGACCTGCGGCTTTGGCTGGATTTGGTTATAAGACAGAGAGTTTTGCTATTGGTGCTGGTTATCAATTCAAATATGTTACATCTTCTTGGCAGGCACATACTCCTATACTAACAGCTACTTTTCTTAATGAAAATTTAAGAATAAATATACCTGTTACAATAGGAGTGGGAAGCGGAAGCGTTAATGATGGTGATATGGCTGTTTCAACAGATACAAGAATAGAATATTATACAGGCAATAATGTTTTCAGCAGAATAAGAGTTAATATTAAATATGGAATGTACAAATTAAAAGCAAATGCAAGCAGAAGCGGCGAATTAGCTAATGGAGGTAATCTAAATATTGGAAATATGAATTTAGGTACAGTTGGAGAAAATGGTCAATACGGATTTACTAAAGATACTGTAGGACAATCTATAGGTGTTGATGTAAGGGGATATTTTATAGCGGCAACCGACCCTATATTGATAGAGCCTCAAATAAGAGTGATATATCAGGGTTCTATAGCAGACTTCAAAGGCACTTCATATACAGTTACACCTCCGGGAATGGACGCTAAAGAGGGAGCTGCAGAATTTGGACTATACAATATAGATGCTTCAAACCCTATAGGTGCTTTTGAGTTAGGAAATACAGGTTCTATAGCTGCTGCACCTTATTATGATTTTACTGCTCATAATATAATGTTTACAGGTGAAGGAGCTTCTATAGAAATAGGAGGCACAGAGTATTATATAACTAAGCCTCAATTTGTAGGTGTGGCTGTTCCTGTTGGTTTTACTGCTGAAAGTGATTTAATAACACTTTATTTAGAGCCTGCTGTGTCATTTTCTATGATTACTGGAGGAATTAATGCATATGCTAGCAGTGCTAAACCTGTAAGAATACCTCCTATATTTTATTCTGTAGGATATTTAGTGTATGGAGAATTATACATTAATCCTATGCCTAATTTAGAGTGGTATTTTGAGGCTCAGATTGGAGGGGCTACTACTGTTGACGGTATAGGAAACAGTGCTGACAATGGACTTGCATTCAATGGAAGTACTGGTATTACTTGGAAATTTTAATAAGTTTTAAAATTTTATTATAATATATTGATTTTTGGGAATAGTATATTGGGTATCAAAAAAAGATACCCAATATATAAAAAAGAGTTATAAAAATGTGCTATAAAAAAGACAAAATATATAAAAAAAGAGAAAATGAAAAAAGAGTAATGTTTTATATGATTAATCTTTACTGTAAACATCATCATAAAGATTATCAAAAAAATTGCTTAAAAACATTTGGAAGTAAACCTCTATGCAAAGAGTGCGAAGAAATATACAATTATTCAATAGAGAGAACAAACAAATGCAGATTTATAGAAACAAAAACCTTTTGCAGTGCTTGCCCAAAACAATGTTATAAAACAAATATCAAAAACAAAGTAAAACAAATTATGTCTTTTTCTGGAAAAATAATGCTAATATATCACCCTATAATAGCATTGAAACACATATTTGTTATGATAAGACATAATCTTATAAAAAATAAAAAACTAGATTTTAAAGGCATTATATGAAAACATTATTAATAATTTTAGGCTTTATATGCGTGGCTATAGGAGCTGTCGGAATAGTTGTTCCGATACTTCCTACAACACCATTTTTATTATTAGCATCATTCTTTTTTGCTAAGGGTTCTAAAAAGTTTCATGATTGGTTTATGTCTACAAAACTATACAAAAAACATTTAGAAAGTTTTGTTAATTCTAGGGCTATGACATTAAAATCTAAATTAACAATACTTCTTCCTGTTAGCTGTATGCTCATAGTGACATTTATATTTGTTAATAATTTGCATGCAAGAATTTTATTAGTTGTATTATTTATAGGTAAATATTTATATTTCTTCACGCAAATAAAAACAATAAAAGAATAAATAATAATAAAACAAATAAAAATAACTTTTAAATACATACTCAAAAATACTTTAATTTTGTTTAGGGGAAATAATTTATGGTGAAATATATACTTGTAATAAATATAATATTTTTATCTTTGTTTGATATATTATACTCTCAAGAAAAAAATAATAATAATGAAAAAAAAGGTTTTCAGTCCGTGCTTGATAATAGATTTTTTTCTATAGGTTTATTCAGCAGTGCAGATTCAATAAAAACATCTGTTAATGTAGAGTTTGGTTTTAAGCTAATGAAATACAATAACTTTCAAATAAAAAGCTACACATCTATTGTTGGTTCAAAGATATATGATGACAGTCCTCAGATGTATCAGTTAGGACTTATGCAAAAGTTTATATTTGGAGGCGATGACGAATACAAAGGAGCTATAAGCATATCAAGGTATGGTTTTGCTTTTGGAAGTTTTGGATTTTTATCTTTTGATGCTGATAAAAGCGGAAAGTTTTTATTTAGTGCTCCATATTATTTTGAAGTTGGCGGAGGGGCTGGTTTTAATATAAATGTAAGTGAGCATGTGGGTATAATATTAGAGTTTGGAGGTGGGCTTCATATGGTTGTAAATGGAAAAGAGTTAGGGTATCCTGCCAAAATAAATAAAGCTGGATTTGGAAGAATGAGCATTGGGGCTAGGTATTATTTTTAATTAATTATTTATAAAATTTTATTTACACACCCCACCCTTTACTTTTTATAATTTTATTTTGATATTATAATTTATATTATATTTAATGTTTAATTATAAATAGCACACCCGCCCAAGTTTTTTTTAAATTTATAGCTTTAACATCACGCGGTAATATAAATTTTAATTTATAATAAATTTAGAAATCATTGTGTATCTATATTTTTAGAGTAAGTTCAACGCGTGATTAAAAATTTACCAACTTTTTTGTGCCTAAAAAAGTTGATAAAAAAACTAATTGATTTGCTAATATTAAGAAGTTTGTTTTAATTAT
>NZ_SRZM01000422.1 GCF_019402445.1 Brachyspira pilosicoli | reverse complement strand
TTGTATCATAAGTAAAGATGCTGGTAAAAATTGGGGTATACCTCAAGTAGTTGGCCGTGCAGCTGGAGTAGAAGCAAAACCAGATGGAACTGATGCAGTTGCTTCACCTGTAGTATTTAAAGTTGCTGAAAATAAAGTAGTAGTAGTAGCTTCTGCAGGTGTTGGTTTAAGTAGAGCAGCTCAACCTTATAGTTCTAGAGAAAAAAAATCTGAATTAATGTATGCTGTAGGTACATACAATGAAAATTCAGGTTTCTCTTGGGATACTCAATGGCAAAATGCAACTGATAAAGTAAAAAATGATGTTGATAGTGCAGCTAGCTCTGGTAGTCTTACTTATAGCCAATTTGCTATACACTCTGGAAGAGGTGTTGTTGATGCTAGTGGAAATATGTATCTTGCTGTAACAATAGCAGATCAAGGAACAACTCAAGCTGGTGGTGATCATGAAGCAATGGGTAATATAATATTTAAAATTTCTTCAGATTTGAATAATTGGACTAAAATAGGAAATGCAGTTAAATTTAGTACAACAGATTCTGGTAAAGCAAATTATAGTAAATATAAAGAAAGCCGTATTATATCAGCTGAAAATAATGCTTCTTCTGATACTCAAGTTCAATATATAGCAGTTGGAAACCCTTATACTAGCCCTGCACATAATAAAATAGGATATTCTTCTAAAGCAGGACAAGAACCAGCTGATACAATTAATGGCTCTGAAGGTTCTCCAGCTTATTTAGAAGTTGCAGATTGGCAAGGTCAAAAATCTTATGACCCTAAACAATATGGTAAAATAGGTAGTGATACTCAAAAATTGTTTGCACATGTTCAAACAAGAAATAGCACTATAACTATGTATGCTTTACTAGACAGTAATTTTGGTCAAGAAGGTACTAAAACTTATACTGTTTTAGGTTATCCTAGTGATGGTACTACTCTTGCTAAATCTTCTTCAATG
>NZ_SRZM01000421.1 GCF_019402445.1 Brachyspira pilosicoli | reverse complement strand
ATTAAAACAATATAAATATTTATTAATTTAGTTTTGGAAGAAGTCTAATAAAATTTATATAAAAATATACTCATTTAGAAATATAAAAAAAATTTCGTAAAAATACCAAATAAAAAAGAGGCTTAAAAATTAATTTTAAACCTCTTTATTTTTTTATTTAATTATTATTATTTTACCACCACTTTTTAGATAAATCTCTTTTCTTGTTATATTCTGGAAGTACAATACTTGGCTTAACATTTTCTGTATTATTTTGATTATTATAATTTACAGTACCGCCTAAATATTCAACTATAGTATAATAAGAATTGTTAGCAGCTATATCTGAAGCAGTAAAATTATCACCATTTACTATAGTTTTATCAGCATTAAACTCTTCAACCAATAATACAACAGCTTCCATATTACCATAATTAGCAGCATAATGTAATGGAGTATATCCTAAAGAATCTTTTTTATTAACATCTATTTGACCATTATTGATTAATGATGATAAAATATCATTATCACTTACAATGATAGCATAATAAATAGGAGTAATTCCTTCATTGTTTTCTACGCTTGCCAAAGAAGAATCAGCCTCAAGCAAAACATTAACAGTATTAACATCGCCATACATAGCAGCATAATGTAAAACAGTATTTCCGTCAGAGTTTGTAAGTTTTGTATCTGCACCATTTGCAAGAAGAAGTGAGATAGTATCTGTTTGATTTTTTATAGAAGCCCAATGTAATGGAGTGTCTTTCATGCTGTCTGCTTCGTTTATTAAAGTGTTATCTTTATTTAGAAGAATATTAATAACTTCATTGTTTCCATTTGCAGAAGCTATATGTATAGTAGTAGCACCGTCTATATCATCTTTTGCTCTTATATCGCTTCCTGCCTCTATTAAAGCATTAACTATATCAGCATTTCCAGTATATGAAGCAACAAGTAATGGAGTAGCTCCTCCCAAATACCAATCATCAACACTTGCCTCATAAGGAAGTTTTATTTCTGTATCTATATCTTTGTAGCTAAGCAAAACATTAACTACATCTAAATTATCATTTAATACAGCTCTATGTAATGGTGAATAACCTTCTTCATCTACGAAATTAGGATTAACATTTTCTTTTAATAAAGCATTAACAGCTATGATATCATTATTTTTTACAGCTATTAAAAGTTCTAATTGTTTAGGGTCTAAATCAACTGCAGCAGGAGCAACTATGCTTCCATTTTGAGTAGTATCTAATTCTGTGTTAGTATCATCTTCTGTAATAGTTTCAGAAGCTTCAGTATTTTCAGTAGTAGTTTCTTTAGTTTCTTCTTCTATAACTTCTTCAGTATCTTCTCTATCTATTTTTCCGCCAGATAAATAAGTTTTTATAGTTTCATCTTTAGCATAATTAACAGGAATGTTGCCGTCTTTTGTAAGGCTATTTTTATCAGCACCATTATCTACTAAAGCCTCAACTGTTTGAAGTGAAGCAAAAGCAGCAGCATAGTGTAAAGCAGTCCAATTGTCTACATCTTTAGCTTCTATGTCAGCACCATTTTCTATAAGAAGTGAAACTGTATCAGCTCTGTCTTTCATAGAAGCCCAATGTAATGGAGTATTTCCTTTATTGTCTACATCATTTATATTTGAAGCATCTACGTCTAATAAAATCTCAATAACTTCATTTTTTCCATTTGCCGCAGCTAAATGTATAGCCATACAACCATCAACATCATCTTTCGCCTTAATATCTACATCTTTCTCTATTAATGCATTTACAATATCAGTATATCCTAAATATGAAGCTAATATTAAAGGTGTAGCCCCTCCTAAATACCAACCGTCTATTGAAACTTCTATTCCTAATTTTGAATTAACATCAATATTCTCATTCTTTAAAAGTTCCATCACAGTATTTAAATCATTATTAACAATAGCTCTGTGCAAAGATGTGTATCCTTCCATATCAGAAGCATTAATGTCAATGTCTGGAGAACTGCTTAGTATTGTAGAAACATTTTGATAATCTTTTTTGTTTACAGCATCAAATAAACTTTGCTCAGCTTCTGTTAAAGCAAACAACGAAAAATTAAAAACCAATAATACTAATAAATATTTAATATACTTCACCTTTATACTCCGAGAAAATATTATTATATAAGTATATTAAATAATTTATAAATAGCAAGCATAAAATATTCCTCAAATATATTAATTATAGCTTATGCCAAATCTTTTTCAAAAATGCTACACCTATAACAGCAACTATACCTAAAACAATAATTTCAAATACACCTTCAACTATATCATCTAAATTGTCTAATAAATAATAATTGAAATATCCTGTGTTTCCTCTAAAAAGAAAAAACATTCCCACAATTATAAATATAAAAAATATTGATGCTAAAGATATTACTAAATATTTCATACAATATTCCTCCTTTTTTATTTTAAGTAATTATTAATTAATGTTTATTTAATTATCTTTGTTGCTCTTTATATCATAAACCCTAGAACTATCTCTCTTTACTATATCAGTTCTGTTATTATCCTCTTCTTCTCTATGGTAAGAAAATCTTTTAGAACTGTTTGAATCTTCCCTCAAAAATCTCTTAATAAAATACATAGCAACTAGTATCATAGCTATAATACCAAGTACTTGAGCAACATCTTCAAATAAAAATTCAACAGTGTCTTCTATTAAATCGAAACCATAAAGAAAATTACATGATATTATAAATATTATTATTTTTTTCATCGTATCTCCAAATACTAATCAATTAGACTTTCTTGAATACTTCCTTACAAAATAAAATATAACAGCTATTATCACTATTATACCAATCACCTTAGCCAAATCATCAAATATAAAGTCAAAAGTATCTTCTATCAAATCAAAACCATAAGCCTTTAATCCAACAACAAAACTCATAGCTAAAATTATTAAACTTCTCATAAATAATCTCCCTTTTTTATATATTTAAGGAATTATTTAACCTTATATTATAATTATAGTATATTTTAATTGTTTTGTAAAGAAGTATAAATTAATTTTACAAAAAATATTGTATTGTAAATATAATGTAAACTATATTATCCTACATTTTGTACAAATTTTGAGAGCCTTACTTAAACTTTAACTTGTAAAAATACACAATTAAAGCAGCAGAAATCGTTAGAAGCATTCCTATAATAGAATATACATCTATTAACTCATTAAAAAACAAAACGCTTATCAAATAAGAAAATATAAGACCAGTATAATTGAATATACTTACAGTAGAAACAGGAGCTTCTTTATAAGATACTGTTAAAAAGAATTGACCAAAACCAGCAAACACGCCTATCAGAATAAGCATTAAAAACTCATACAAACTAGGCATTACAAAAGTTTTAGCGAATATTAAAGATAGAATAGATGATATAAAAGAAAAATAAAGTATTATAATAGAGTTTCTTTCTTTGCCTTTAAGATAACCTATCATAGTGTAAGCTAATCCTGCAAACATTGCTCCGGATAATGCCACTAAAGAAGGAAATATATTAGAATTAAAAGAAGGCTTAATAACAAACATCGCCCCAATTATAGCTATTATTAATGCGAGCCATTGTATTTTAAAAATCTTTTCTCTTATTATAAGAAATGCAAAAAATGTTGCCCAAAAAGGAGAAGTATTTTGAAGTATAGAAGCATCTGCTAAAATCATATTATTAAAAGCGTAGAATGATGCCACTACTCCAAAAAAACCAAATAAAGACCTTAATATTAAAGGTATAATGCTTTCTTTGTTTGGCAAAAAACTCTCTTTATTTTTTAATAACACAATTATACTGATTATCATTATTATTAAATTGCGTGAGAAAACCTGCTGCATTACAGGAATGCTTTTGCCGGAAATCTTTACGCTCATCTGCATCAAGCTAAAAGATAAAGCAGAAAGTATCATTAAAAATATTGCTAATTTAGTTTTGTTTTTCATAAATCCCCATTTATTATCAATTAAAAATTTTAAGTTTGTAAAATATTTTTATTTTTTATTTGTAATAGCTAGTCTCCGCGAATAAAATACAATCATTTCATTCTATTTTCTATAGACTTTATTTTTGTTTGGGTTCTATTCTTTTTAGATGTATATTTATCATAAAGTGAAGCATTGGGTTTCTCATTGTTTATAATATACAAATGATAATTTATAGCCTCCACCAATTTATTATAATAAAGATAAGCATTATCATAGTCCCCAATAGATTCATAAAGTTTAGCAAGCTCCTCTATTGCCTCATCATCATTATTGTCTATACTAATTATTTTATTAAGATATTCTATTATTTTATTTGCGTTTTTGTTAAAGTCCCTATTCAATATACCTAAAACCTCTTTTATTAAACTAGTATTATTATCACTCAAAACAATTGCATTCTCATAATATCTTAAAGCATTATCATAATCATTTTTAAGCAAATAAGCCTTAGCTAGTTTCTCATTATACAAATAAGAATTAGGTTTTAATTTTATGGCCTCCTCATAATTTGAAATACTCTTTTCTATATCATCATATATAACATTTACTTTATAATTGTTATAATATTTAATTCCAAGCACATAAAAATAATAATGATTCTTTTTATCAATATTTTTTAACATATTAGAAATCAAATCATCTGCTTTTTCATTATTAGCAAATAAATATTCCAAATAATCCATATTAAAATAAATATTATCCTTGTGAAAACTATAAAACAAATTATAAATATTATCATTAGAGATGATATCAGAATAATATCCAATAAGAGAAATATACTCATCTTCTTTTATATAATTATCCCTAGAAATACTTACATGATTCATTTTATAAAAATCATCTAAAACTTTATTAAC
>NZ_SRZM01000420.1 GCF_019402445.1 Brachyspira pilosicoli | reverse complement strand
GATTATATCTATACATATAGAGTATGCTAATATAGAACATATAAAAGAAGTTGCTAAATTATTTTATAAAAATAATTTACGTATATTATTGCGTTTAATGATTATACCACAATTAAAAGAAAAGGCTTATAAATATTTTGATGAATTAATGGAATTGAGAAAGGATTTTTATTTTGATTTAGAATTAGTACCTGTACAATATTCTGATAGTGATCCTTGGATATATAAGAAAT
>NZ_SRZM01000042.1 GCF_019402445.1 Brachyspira pilosicoli | reverse complement strand
CGGATACGCTTCGCGAAAGGCTGCATTTTTTTAGATTAAAATACAGGCATTATTATATAGTTTATACGTATTCCAAATTATAAAGCTATAGTATTTATTTATACTAAAACTCAATCTTTAGAATAATTCTCCATAAACTTAATAAGCTCTTTTAAACAATTTGTATACTTCACTATATCCTCATCTTTTAATGAAGCAAGCATATCTGTATCAAGCTTTTCAAGTTTTTCTAATATAGGCTCGGCAAACTTAATACCCTTTTTGGTGAGAGTAATAATTTTGTTTCTTTTGTCTTTGGCATTAATTTTTCTTGTAATGTAGCCCTTTTTCTCAAGACCATTAAGAAGAGAACAGCTCGTTTGCTTTGGTATGCATAATTTCTCTGTAACCATATTCTGCGGACATTCTTTATTATAATAAATTAGTCCCAATGTAAACAAAGTTAAATCTGTTATGCCATACTGTTTTGCCCATATATGATAAAACCTATTAGTTTCATACCAATGGTCATATATAATGTCTATATGCTTCTTTAACTCTTCTTCTTTCATTTAATAGCCTATTATTTTAGAAAAAACTTATTAATATAGTCAACAACAAAAATTGTAAGCACTATAAGAGGAAGTATATAACTAACATAGAATCTAGACCATTTAGGGAATTTCAAACCCTTTCCAGTATCAGCTTCTTTAAGGAAGTTATTCCAACCCCAGCCAAGCTCTCTAGTACAGAATATTAATATTATTATACCGCCTAAAGGAAGGAAGTTGTTAGAAACTAAGAAGTCTAAACCGTCTATTATGCTAGTTCCTTCACCCAAAGGTTTAATAAATGATAATACATTAGAACCTAAAGCAGCAGGCAAGCTTAATATAAATATAGATATAGAAACAACTATTGTAGTTTTTTTACGATTCCATTTAGTTTCAGACATAGTGAAAGCTATAATATTTTCAAATACAGCAATAATAGTAGTTAATGCCGCAATAGATAAGAATAAGAAGAATAATGCTCCCCATAATCTGCCCAAAACCATAGAATTAAATATATTAGGCAAAGTAAGAAATACTAAACCAGCACCCTGACCAGGATTTACTCCAAAAGAGAAAGTAGTAGGGAATATTACAAGACCAGATAATAATGCTATTAAAGTATCTAGTATAACAACCATTATAGATTCACCAGTTAATGAATAATTTTTATCTATATAGCTTCCAAATATAGTCATAGCACCAATACCCAAACTCAAAGTAAAGAAAGCCTGACCTATAGCAGCATAAGCCACTTTAGAAAAACCAGCAATTCCATCGCCAAACATATTTTTGAAATTTGGAAGCAAGTAGAATTTAAGACCCTCTTTAGCATTAGGCAAAGTAACAGCTCTCACTATAAGAATAAGAAGTACAAAGAAAAGTAAAGTCATCATAATCTTACTTACCTTCTCAACACCATTCTCAAGCCCTTTAAAACAAACAACTGTAGCAATAACAACAGCAACAAACATCCAAAATATTAATGTTTTAGGTGAAGCAAGCATATTGCCAAAAAATGCCTGAACTTGCTCAGGGCTTAATCCGTCCATATAACCCATAGCCATAGAATAACAGAAATATAAACACCAGCCAGCTATAGTAGTATAAAACATTAAAAGTAAAACACAGCCAAAAATCTGCACATAACCAATTATGTGCCACTTATGACCTTTTTTCTCTAAATTTCTGTAAGAACCAGCTAAATCCCTTCCGCCTGCACGTCCAACAGTAAACTCCATTATAAGTATTGGAAGACCTAGTATTACTAATGATATTAAATACAAAACAACAAAAGCAGCTCCGCCGTATTGACCTGTAATATATGGAAATCTCCACACATTACCTAAACCTATGGCACAGCCTGCTGATACTAATAAGAATCCTAATCTGCTTGAAAGCTTTTCTCTCTTCTCATTCATAAATAATCACCTATACACTATTTTTTATATTTCTATTTATAATAATCACAAATATAAAAATTGTCAAGGATAAATAAAAAATTATATACAATCATTAAATAATAAAATAATTTAAATTTTTTAATTATTAATTTATAATACAGCAAATATTTTCTATAATTAAGGATAATTATGACTGAATTAAAATCTCCTTGCAAAGTAAACTTATTTTTGGATATCACATCAAAAAGAGAAGACGGATATCATTTAATAGAATCTTTATTTCACACTGTTGACCTTTATGATATTATAGAAATAAAAGAATCAAACTCTTTCAAAATTACAACCTCTGGAAAATATAAACTAAATGATAATAATGAAGATAATATACTTTCAAGAATATTTTTCTTTTTTAAAGACAACATGAATCTAAAAAAAAGTTACAAAATAAATATAGAAAAAAACATACCAAATGGTGCTGGTCTTGGAGGAGGCTCTTCCAATGCTGGATTATTTATTAAATTTATATTAAAAGAACTTGAAATAAAAGAAAATGAAGAGCTAATAAAATCTTTTTCTAAGTTTGGAGCAGATATTCCGTTTTTTATAAAAAGAGGTATGAGTTGGGTTAATGGCATAGGTGAAAATATTTCTCATTATAATTATATACTTCCATATAAAATAATAATAATATACCCCAATATACATGTATCCACAAAAGTGGCTTATTCAAATTTTAAAACAGAAGATTTTAACAAAGCAGACTTTTTATCTTTTAAATCTATATTTGATAATAAAGAATTAGATTTTAATAATATTTATAATAATTTATATAATGTTTTTGAAAACAATGTATTTACTCTTGAGCCGAAAATAAAAGAATATAAAAACAAAATAGAAAACAAAATAAATAAAAAAATAGTGATGAGCGGTTCTGGTTCTTCTTTATTTACTTTGTATGATAATGATGATAAAAAAATAGAAAATGATTACAACATATTAAAAGAAGAATTTCCTAATTTAGATGTATTTAAATTAGCATTAATTTAATATTTTTGATTTAGTAAAGGATAATAAATTGAAGGTTTCTTTTATTCAATTTGACATAAAAAAAGATAAAAAAGAAAATCTAAAAAAAATAGAAGAATATATTAAAAACAATGATGCTAGTTTAATAGTGCTTCCAGAGCTTTCTTCTTCTGGTTATTTATTTGAAAATAGAGAAGAATTATTAAGCGTATCTGAAAGTATAGAAAATATAAATAAAATAGAAAATAAATATAAAATAAATGAAAAAACAATATTCATAAACTCTATAATAGAAATATCTAAAAAATACAACAAAGCGATAATAGCAGGATTTGCTGAAAACTTTAAAAATAAAATTTACAATTCAGCATTAATAGCGGAAAACGGATATTTAAAAGGCGTATACAGAAAGGTTCATTTATCAGATTTTGAAAAGAAGTTTTTTGATGCTGGAGATATAAAAGAATCCTACAATGTATTTGAAGTTTGCAAAGAAAAAGTATCTATACAAATTTGCTTTGATGTATGGTTTAGTGAAATATCCAGAAATCAAATATTAAACGGAAGCAATTTAATATGCATTCTTGCAAACTTTGGAGGAGAAAATACTTTAGATATAGCAAGAGTAAGAGCCATTGAAAACCTCACTCCTATAATATTATGCAATAGAGTTGGAAGAGAAAAAACAAAAGATATTGATGCGTACTTTATCGGCAAAAGTTTTATAGTTGATAAAGACGGAAGTTTTTTGGCAAATGCTGATAAAGATGAAACAATATCATTAAACGCAAATATAGAAATTAATAATTCAAAATCTAATATAATATGCTCAAACTTTTATGATGAAATAAAAAAGCATTATTAACTCTTTATAAACTTTTCATCTAATTCTTTTCTATTAGCCTTATAATATTTTATAATCTCTTTCCACTTATTAACAAACAATTTACTTCCCTTTGCAGTATCTGTAATATTAGCTATATTAAGTTTATAAAAGTTCATAAAACATAAATCATATTCTAAATTAGTAAAATCATCATCTCTATATGATATTTTTTTATCTATAGTATTAATACGCATAGTTATTATAACATTATCACTATTAATATTTTTTAGTATCTCATCTAATATTAAACAATGATATAAATTATTCCAATCTTCTTTTGTTCTTCGCTCTAATATACCATAAAAAAATGATATATAAGGATTATAATTAAAACCTATTTTTTGATAACTATGCCCAGCACAGCTTTTATTAGTAATGAATCCGAGCTTGTTAAGCTCTGTTACAACGCCAACAAGCTCTTCATCAATATCTATTGTATCTAAAGTATTCAAAATAAAACCTTGTACAATTATTTTTTTAACACCTTTTTTAATGCATCTATTACCATATCTTGTTCTTCTTTAAGAATATCGTTATCTATAGGAAGAGCTATATTGTGCTTAGAAGCATATTCAGAAACAGGCATATCCCCTTCTTTATAACCTAACTTTTTAACAAGAACAGGTGCTAAATGTATAGGGTGAGGATAATAAAGTGCTGTAGGTATACCAAGCTCATTTAATTTAGTTCTTACCTCATCTCTATTATCTTCAACTTGTATAACATATTGAGCATGAACACTCTCAGTATATTCTGCCACTTGAGGTACTTTTACTATATCTTTTAAATTATCATTATAATATTTAGCAGCATTTCTTCTGTGCTTCATATCATCATCAAAACCCTTAAACTTTTCTAATAAAATGCCAGCCTGTAAATTATCTAATCTTCCAGTAGTACCAAGCTTAACATGTATCATTCCGCCCTCATCACCATGATGACGAAGTTGTTTTAAGTTTTTGTATAATTGCTCATCATTAGTAAATACCATTCCGCCGTCACCAAAACAACCTAAAGGCTTAGCAGGGAAAAATGAAGTAACAGCAATATCACCTAACTTTCCAGAACAAGATTTTATATTTTTATAGCTAGCACCAAAAGACTGACAAGCATCTTCTATTACAAATAAATTATGTTTCTTAGCTATGTCTAATATAACATCATAATTAGCACATTGTCCAAATAAGTTTACAGGAATGATGGCAACAGTATTTTTATTGATAAGGCTTTCTAATTTGTTTACATCCATATTAAAATATTCATCAATATCGCAAACAACAACTTTCATACCCAAAAAAGCAGGTGCCTCAGCAGTAGAGAAAAATGTCATAGCAGGAACTATTACTTCTTTTGTAGAATGGTCTTCTCCAGCATTAAAACCTAATGCTAAAAGTGAAAGCACTAATCCAACATGCCCAGATGAAACACCAACAGCATATTTAGCTCCTGTATAATTTGCTAATTCATGCTCTAAACTATCTAGCTCTTCGCCAAATACAAATTGACTTCTCTCTATAATAGAAGCTATTTTTTTATCTATACTCTCTTTTCTCTTCTCATAACCTCTGTAAAGATTCATATATTTCATTGCAATAACTCCATAATGAAAATTAAATTTTTGAATATATTTTATAAAAATTAATTACTATTGTCAATAAAAAATATTCTTGATTTTTTAATGAAAATGCTATACCGTAATAGTATATCTTAATTTTATAAGGAATATAGTTATGAATAAAAATATTCCAATAATAGTTCTAGGCTCAGCAATAGTAGGCGGCGTTTCTTCTTATTTAATTTTTAAACAAATACAAAAATCATATTTTTATATTAAAAGCTATGATAAAAAATTTGAGATGAAGTTCTCTAATAAATGGCATCTCTCAAAAGAAAAAAATGAGCTTAATGAAAATTCAAACCTTGAATTAATTAATAATAAAGATTCTCTTTGCCTTATAATGTTTTCAAAAAAGAAAAG
>NZ_SRZM01000419.1 GCF_019402445.1 Brachyspira pilosicoli | reverse complement strand
GACTATATGAATCAGCTTATGCATGAGAAAAAAATTAATGGAGATGCTGCTGCTTTAATTGCTGGTCCTAGAAGATTAAGACCTGTACTTATGACTTCACTTACTACAATACTAGGTCTTCTTCCTATGGCTTTATCAAATGGTGAAGGTAATGAAATGTATCAGCCTCTATCTTTGGCAGTACTTGGCGGATTAAGTGTTTCTACTTTGTTTACACTTGTAATAGTACCTACTGTTTATGCTGCTATTAGAAATAGAATACCGCTTAAAGATTATGATGCTAAAGATTTGGCTAGTATTGAAACTAATCCAAATGTTGATGATGCGTTGAGTACTCCTGGTAAATAAATTAATAAAATAATATAAAAGGCTTGAGTTTTAATGCTCAAGCCTTTTTATTTTTTAAATAATTTATTAGTTATAATTGACTTTATTAGTTTTTAATGTTAGTATTTTTGAAAATCAATAGTGTTAGATTAATTATGTATAGATTAAAAAAAATATTTAATTTAATGATATTTTATTATCAATATTATTTTCCCCAGAAACACTTCATAGTTCAATAATTTTTTAAATAGTCAAAATAAAAAATAAAAAATAAAATAAAATA
>NZ_SRZM01000418.1 GCF_019402445.1 Brachyspira pilosicoli | reverse complement strand
CAAAGAAGCAAAAGGACTGCATTTAATAAAGTATAGCTTTTTGTGTATAAAAATATAAATATTATTTCACATTCATTTATTTTATACATATTACTAATATACAAAGTTAAAACGCTTGCACTTTTTGGTTTTTTTGACGAAGTCCGCAGAGCGACCGTAGGAAGTGTCTTTGGTGCGAAGGCGGGAAAAAGAACAATAAAAAAAATTCAAAATATAATTTTTATAAACGAATATCTTTATAATCTATTTCTTAGCTTGCCCAAAAACACTTTTGATGCCTCTGAAAATATCTGGTTTTTCTTCCATATCACCCTCGATTCTATTTCCAATTTCGGCTTTAATGGAACAAAACAAAGTTCCTCTGAATTGTTTACTAGTTTATCCATAGTTAAAATATATCCAATATCTGCTTCAGCCATAATGGCAGCATTGTAAATAAGATTGTAGGTTAATATAATATTTAATTTGTCAAAGTCTTTTCCTATCCATTCATCAAACTTTGAAGTTTGTATTTTATTGTTAAAAAATATCTTAGGGCACATTATAGGTATATTAAGCAAATCTTTTTTTTCTATGAATTTCTTTTTTGACAGAGGCGAAGTTTTTTTCATTAATATACCATAAACCTCTTTATATGGTATCTCCAAGCATTCATATTTTGAAGAGTCAAAATTGCCTATCACAACGCCGAAATCCAAAAGCCCTTTATCGAGTTTTTCTGTAATCTCTGAATATGCACCGCTATGTATATGATAAATTATATTAGGGTATTCATCTCTCATATTTTTTATAACATCAGCAATAAGTTTAACATAATAAGTTTCAGCACTTCCTATATGAATGTCACCTGCTATAACATCATCAGAAGATTTAAACTCTTTTTTAGTTTTCTCCATCAAGTCAATAATCTCTTCTGCTCTTTTTTTTAGAAGCATTCCGTCGGTTGTGAGTTTTATTGTGTAGTTGCTTCTTATAAACAATTTCTTTCCTATTTCTTTTTCTAAATTAGATATTTGTCTTGATAGGTTAGGCTGGGTGAGATTAAGAGAGTTTGCTGCTTTAGTGATGCTACCTTCTCTTGCCGAAATTAGAAAATATTTCAAAGCTTTTATGTCCATTATAGTACCTCGTAGGCTTATAGATGTATTTTAATTTTTTTTATAATAAAATAAAACCCCATAAAATAATAATTAAAAATTTGGATATATATTATATACTAAAAAATTTAAAGTTTGTCAATTTTTATGTTGTTCTTTTTCCCGCAGCTCGCGGTGC
>NZ_SRZM01000417.1 GCF_019402445.1 Brachyspira pilosicoli | reverse complement strand
TGTAAAACTTTTGAATATAAAAGTTGGATATAATCAAAATAAAATTATGAATCTTAGCGGGGGAAATCAGCAAAAAGTATGTATAGCTAGGTGTTTAAATTGTAAACCTAAAGTCATAATATTAGATGAACCTACTAGAGGGGTTGATATAGGAGCAAAACAGGAAATACACAAAATAATAGATGATTTAAGTAAAACAGGGGCAGCAATAATACTTATTTCTTCAGAGCTTCAAGAAATTATAGGAGCTGCTGATAGAATTATAACATTAGCTGATGGAAATATTACAAAAGAATTTAATCTAGTGAATAATAAAGTATCGCAAGAAGATATAATTTTAGGAGCATTAAAAGAAAAATAATACTAATATAAACTATTATAATATTTATATTTTTGCAT
>NZ_SRZM01000416.1 GCF_019402445.1 Brachyspira pilosicoli | reverse complement strand
ACATAATATAGATAACATAATATAATTATAATATTGATTAATTATAAAAAACAATATATGATAAAAGATAATGCTATTTTCAGGAGTTTTTAATATATGAGCGACAATTCTATAAAATATAGTTCACCTGGCAATTTAATTTCATTTGAGATTAATAAAAATTATAGTATATCGAATTTCAATATAGATGAAAGTCTTTTAGATAAAAACCAAAAAGAACTTTTAGAAGAGATGATAGTATCTAGCATGAATGATGCAATTTCAAAAGTAAAAGATTTGAATGTTTCTGATGATAATAAAAACGATAATTACAAAAATCCTTTTAATGCTTTTAATATGAAAGATATGGATAAAGCATTTGCTGATATAACAAAGATGACTACAATAAAATATGATGAAAATGGCAAACCAATTATAAATATATCATTAGATTCTATAAATCCAGATATTATATCTAGAATGAATGATATTATTAATAATAATGATGATAAGGATAAAAATTGAGCGGTATTGATTCTTTAGATAAGCTTACAGAGATGATAGCTAGGCTTCCAGGAATAGGGGGAAGAAGTGCTATGCGTATTGCTTTGTATTTATTTGATAGTGATGATGAATATTTAAATGAGTTATCTAATTCTATTTTGTCGCTACATAAAAATATAAAGCTTTGCAAAGAATGTTATTCTTTGAGTGAGAATGATATTTGCAATATATGTGCTAGTGATAAAAGAGATAAAACAAAACTATGCGTAGTTGAATCTTATACAGATATGATTGCTATAGAAAAAACAGAAGAATATACTGGACTTTATCATGTTTTGGGAGGATTAATAGAGCCTCTTAAAGGAATAGGTATTTCGGACATAAGAATAAAAGAATTAATAGAGAGAGTTAAAAATAATAATTCAATAGAAGAAGTTATTATAGCATTTGGGGCTTCATTAGAGGCAGATACTACAGCATCATATATAAATAAAACTTTAAGAAATAATAATTTTGATAAAAAAATAAGCCGTATTACTTATGGTATATCATTAGCAAGCGATATTGAAAATGCTGATTCACGTTCATTAGCAAGAAGTATTGCAGACAGAGTAGTTATTCAGTAGGGTAGTATATAGTAAAAATTTTAAATTTATTGAAATCTGTTTTTTATTTTAATTATTTTCGTGGACTAGCCTTACTGCAAAGCGCGCCCGAATGGCGAAAACTTTTTGCTGCGGGAAAAAGTTGAATAA
>NZ_SRZM01000415.1 GCF_019402445.1 Brachyspira pilosicoli | reverse complement strand
TTTAGCATTCAAATTATCCAATATAAATGCTATTCCACCAGAAATTTTCCCTGTCTTTTTAGCTTCAACTGTTACTTTATACTTATCACCTTTAGATAAAGGGACCATATAATTATATGTATTATAGTTTGCAGCATCAATTATAGTAAAACTTCCATCATCATTTTTTAATGCATTAGTAACACCACCTAATGTATCAGGTATTCTAGTTATTTCTATATTATACCCATATTTAATATATTCCGGTTTATCTTCAAATTTTATTTCATTATATTTATACAATATATTATCTGAAAATAATAATCTATTTTCCAATTTAGCTTGATAAACATAACCTATATCGGTATGAGCTACTAATTCTAAATTTGTAAGATTAGTTTTATACAGCCTTTTAGAAAAAATAGTTAATACTATAAATAATAGTATAATAATAACTAAAAATAATTTAGAAAAATTAGAAGCTTTCTTATTTGAAGAGATTAATAATATTCTTTTAAATAGCATTATTTCTTTATCAAACATAGAGAAAATCAATAATATAAACAATAATAAAATAGGAACTAAAAAAACTATATTTTTTATTTTAAGTGTGTATAATATATTATCTATTTTATCATCATATTTTAATTTGTCATTAAAAACAAAATTACCAAAAGGAGTTCCTTCTTTATGCATTTTTATATTTTTTATAGAACTATTCTCTGTTAAAATCTTTTCTACATTAAGATAAACGCTATAAATGTCACTATTTCTAAATATTTTATCATAATATTTAATTCTAAAATCATAGCTATAATTTGTTATAGAATCATTTGTATAAATATAACTTATAATAGAATTATAATCTAATTTTTTATCTATAGTAAACAATCTTTTAGTTTCATATATATCTATATTATTTAACTCTAGAGTATTTTCTATATTCAAATTAAATTCGGATAAATAACCAGCTC
>NZ_SRZM01000414.1 GCF_019402445.1 Brachyspira pilosicoli | reverse complement strand
AATAATAGCAGGACCTTGTTCTGTAGAAAGTGAAGAGCAAGTAATAAATATAGCAAAAAGCGTAAAAGCATCAGGAGCTTCAATACTTAGAGGAGGAGCTTTCAAACCTAGAACTTCCCCTTATGCATTCCAAGGTTTGGCACTTGACGGACTTAAAATATTAAAACTAGCAAAAGAAGAAATAGGCATTCCTATAGTAAGTGAAATTGTATCTATAAGACACTTAGAAGATTTTGAAAATACTGTTGATATG
>NZ_SRZM01000413.1 GCF_019402445.1 Brachyspira pilosicoli | reverse complement strand
GCGGGAAAAAGTTGAATAAAAAACTTATATGGCAAAATATAGTTATTTCACAAAAAATCAAGAAAATATATTTGTTTCCTTATAACTATTTTTAAATAGAATTAAGTTTGCCGTAGGTAATAGACTTATGAAGTTTAATAGCTTCAGAGTCTGTAAGATGTGCTACGTAATCTTTTACCAATTCTTCATCACTGCTATAGGCTATATCTGCTTTTTTAAATAATTTATCTTCTTCTATAATTTCTAAATGTTTTAATAAATATTCAAATATACTAGATATTATTCTGTTTACCCTATCAACATCTTCCAATATTTCTTTACTCTCATAAACTTTTTTAAACATAAAAGCCCTTAAATCATTAATAGCCTTTAATACTTCTTTATCTATATCTATTTCCATTTTCTCCATACTAGCATTAATTACCCCCATTATCATAGTATCAGCCCTCTCTCCGTAACTCTTACCAAGAACATTTATTATATCTTTTGGTATATCATGATAATTTAAAAGTCCGTATCTTATAGCATCATCAACATCATGATTAGCATAAGCTATAGTATCAGCAATTCTCACAATCATACCCTCATTAGTTGAAGGTCCTGATGAGTCTGTGAGTAATTTTCCTGTTTTTCCTTTAGTGTGTTTTAATATACCGTCTCTTACTTCAAATGTGAGGTTAAGTCCTTTGCCTTTTTCTAAATGTTCTACCACCCTTAAAGATTGCACAGAATGATGAAATCCTTTGAAATATTTTGATATAGCTCTCTCTCCGGCATGTCCAAATGGTGAATGCCCCAAATCATGTCCTAATGCTATAGCCTCTGTTAAATCTTCATTAAGCCTCAATGCCCTTGCTATGCTTCTTGCTATTTGCATAACTTCTAATGTATGTGTGAGTCTTGTTCTAAAATCTCCAACAGAGAGCATTATTACTTGTGCTTTGTCCTTTAATCTTCTAAAATATTCGCTATGTATGATTCTGTCTCTGTCTTGCATATAAAGTGTTCTTATATCATCTTCTTCTCTTGGTTGTTGGCAGCCTTTGCTGTTTGAAGAAAATGATGCTGCGGGAGACAAAAAACTTTTTTCTCTTGTTTCTATATCTAATCTTATTGTTCTCAAAATTAATATCCTTTTTACATATTATGTTAATATTACATTATAATAAAAAAAATACAATTACATAAAATATTTGATGTGTTATGAGCTAATTCTTTTAGTACCAAATGAAGTACACTTTCGGAGTGACCCAAAGAAGCAAAAGGACTGCATTT
>NZ_SRZM01000412.1 GCF_019402445.1 Brachyspira pilosicoli | reverse complement strand
ATAACAATAGATTCTGTTGTACAATAAATGTTATAAATAAAGGTTTTTTAATATATGACACTTTTTGAAGAAATTAAAACACATACTGGAAAAAGAAGAGTTTATGATATAATATTTTTTGCTTTTTTATCTTCGTTTATTGCGGCAATAGAAAATATGTTTCCAAGACCTATACCATATTTTAGGATTGGGTTTTCTTTTATTATTATATTAATGGTTTTAGATTCATTTAATTTAAAAGAGCTTCTTCTTATGATAGCTATAAAAAACATATCTGTTGCTATAGTATTTGCCTATATTCTCACCCCGCCGTTTTATCTTGGCATAACTGGTGGTATTATGTCTGTTATAGTAATGAAATTAATGAGAAATTTTAGAAACATTTTTTCTCTTTTAGGTGTA
>NZ_SRZM01000411.1 GCF_019402445.1 Brachyspira pilosicoli | reverse complement strand
TTATAAAATATTTTATAAAGCTATAGCTAATATTTATTTTAAAATTCTTATATTGTTATATTAAAATTATTTTTTATCTTTATTAAAAATAGTAAATAAATTTCAATTTTTATAATTTGACTTAATTTATTATTATAGTATGATTATTCAAATATAATTTTTACTAGTATGAATAATAATGACGAATATAAAAATAACTATACAATATGACGGAACAGATTTTTTTGGCTGGCAGATACAGCCTAATTTGAGAACGGTTCAGGGAGAAATTTACAAAGCGGTTCAAAAAATATATTCAAAAAAAAGCACTATATATGGATGCGGACGTACTGATGCTGGTGTGCATGCTTTGGGGCAGGTGGCTAATTTTAGAGTTGAAAAAATGCTCGTGCCTATAGAAAGAGTGACTAGGGCTTTAAACTCTGCTCTTCCTAAAGACATAAGAATAATTAAATCTGAAGTTGTAGATGATAGTTTTAATGCTAGGGCTTCTGCTACTTTTAGAGAATATATATATGTAGTTCAAAACAGTGATATATCAGTTCCTTTTTATGAGAGATATTCTTGGTTTTACAGAAAGAACATCATAAATGAAAAACTTATAAATGAATATGCTAAATATCTTATAGGAGAGCATAATTTTACATCTTTTTGCTCTACTGAAGATGAGAATGATTCTAAGTTTAGGTATATTGAGAGGGTGAGAGCCATAAGAAAAAAAGATACTATATATTTTATTATAAGGGGCAATGCTTTTTTGCATAATATGGTTCGTATTATAGTTGGTACATTGGTAGAGGGGCAAAGAAAGAATATGCCTGTTAATTTTATAGAAGAGATACTAAAAAAAGAGGACAGAACTCTTGCATTTGTTACTGCTCCCGCTCATGGACTTTATTTTAGAAGGGCTTTTTTTAAATAGAAAATATATATAAATAATATTATTTTTTTAAGGAGATTTTATTATGATAGTAGTAATGAAACCAAATGCCAAAGAAGAGCATGTAGAAAGTATTATAGAAAGATTAAAAAATGCAGGTTTAGGAATACATAAAAGTGTTGGTGTGGATTATACAGTAATAGGAATGGTTGGCGATACTTCAAAGATAGATAGAGATTTAATAGCATCTTTACCTGGAGTATCAAAAGTTTTAAAAGTACAAGAGCCATTCAAAAGAGCGAATAGGGTATTTAAAAAAGAAGATACTATAGTAGATGTAAGCGGAGTAAAAATAGGAGGAGAGAAACCTATAATAATAGCAGGACCTTGTTCTGTAGAAA
>NZ_SRZM01000410.1 GCF_019402445.1 Brachyspira pilosicoli | reverse complement strand
CATTTAAAGTAAGTATTACAGTTATTATTGTAAGAACGAATGATACAAAAATGACTAAAGTCGTTTTTGAAGATTTTTTTCTTATGAAAAATAAATCTAATAATATTATAATAATAGAACTTACAATAAAGAATGTAATAGTATTTATATTAAAAAGTTTATTATAAATATAATCAAATATAAGTGCTAAAATAGAACAAGCAAAATAAATTATTCTCCACATAACAGTTTCTCCTTAAAAACTAAAAAGAGCTCGAGTTATTTTTATGTTTTTTATTTTTTATATTAGTTTCAAATAGAATAAATTAATAAATATTTCACTCTTCTTTTTTCTTTTTTTTGGTAGGCTTAGCAGCAGCTTTAGTTGGTTTAATAAGTTCTTTTTCAGCAGGTTTAGTTTTAAACTTTTTAGCTGATTTTTCTAATGCATTAGATACTATATCTTCAATTTGGTCTTTATCTTTTTTCAATGCTATACTAATTTCATTTACTATAAACATATATGCTTTTTCATACAAACGTTTTTCGCTTGCAGATAATTCTTTTAATTTATTTCTAGTAAACAAACTTCTTGCCACTTCTATAGTATCTTCAATTTCACCAGTTTTTAATTTTACTTCATTTTCTTGATAACGAATTTTCCAATTATTTTCTATATCATGAGGTTTAGTTTGTAAAAGGTTCAAAAAATTTTCAGCTTCTGCTTTAGATATTATCTTACGTATACGATATTCTTTAACTCTATTTATAGGAACTTTTAATGTGATATTTTCGCCTTCACATTCAAGTATATAGCATTCTACAATGGAAGAATTTACTTTATTATCTTCTATACCTATGACTTTGCATATTCCATACATAGGGTAAACAACATAACTATTTACTTTATACATAATTCTTTTTAAATAAGCCTTTATTTATTCTAGTAATTTATTCTACTAATTTAAAAAATATCTAAAAGTATTATATACTAAAAAAGCAAAAAATCAAGGAAAAAATAAACTAACCTCAATACTATATAAAAACACTTTGACAATTTTTTTATTAGATATAAAATCAATGTTGTATTTATAAGTTTATGAGGAAAATGATGAGTAAGATAGTTAAAGTTGGAAACATACTAATAGGAGGCGGAAATCCTGTTAGTGTGCAATCTATGACAAATACTGATACTAGAAATATTAAAGAAACTGTACTTCAATTAAAGTCTTTAGAAGAGGCTGGAGTTGATATTGTAAGGCTTGCTGTACTTGATATGGAGGCTGCTCAAGCTATAAAAGAGATAAAAAAACAAACTAAACTTCCTTTAATAGCGGATATACATTTTGATTATAGGCTTGCTTTAGAGAGCATGAAAAGCGGTATTGACGCTTTGAGGCTTAATCCAGGTAATATAAAAGATAAAGATAAAGTAAAAGAGGTTATAAAAGAGGCAAAAGACAGAGATTTAACTATAAGAGTTGGTGTTAATGGCGGAAGTTTGGATAGGGCTATATACAAAGAAGTAAATGCTCAAAATATGGTAAAAAGTGCCTCTGAGCATATAAAATTAATGGAAGACTTAAACTTTACAAATATAAAAGTATCATTAAAAGCATCTGATATAAAAACAACAATAGAGGCAAATACATTATTTAGAGAGAAATTTGATTATCCTATACATTTAGGTGTTACGGAGGCTGGTACATTAAGAAGTTCTTTAATTAAAAGTACTAGTGCCTTATCATATTTGCTTATGCAAGGAATAGGGGACACTATAAGATATTCTATTACAGGGGACCCTGTTGAAGAAGTAATGGCAGGAAAGATGCTTCTTAAATTTTTGGGTTTAAGAAAAGAGCCTTCTGTTGAGATAATATCATGCCCTACTTGCGGAAGATGTCAGGTAAATGTGGAGGAGGTTGCTAGTTTTATAGAAAAGCATGTACAAAATATAAAGAAAAATATCACTATTGCTATAATGGGCTGTGTGGTTAATGGACCTGGAGAAGCTAAGCATGCAGATTTTGGAGTGGCAGGAAGTGCAGACGGTAACTTTATATATTTTGAAAAAGACAATGAACCTATAAAGGTATCAAAAGAGAATATTATAAGTTTTATCACAAAGAAGATAGAAGAGTTTTAGGATATACTAAAAATTTTTATTTTATAAATTTTTGTTGTTCTTTTTCCCGCCGCTACACGGTGTGGACTTCGTCAAAGTTTTTACCCTTCGGGCACGCTTCGCTAAAGTACAAATATTAGATTTTTACATATTATTGATATATTTAATAAAAAACAATATTTATATTTAGACTAAAATGCAGTTCTTCGCGAAGCGTATCCG
>NZ_SRZM01000041.1 GCF_019402445.1 Brachyspira pilosicoli | reverse complement strand
AAAATAATAATGATTTGATAAAGGCTCTAACCAATTATTTAATTTATTTCTAACTTCTTCTATATCTAATTTTGTTTTATCTTTTACTATTATATTTTGTCCACTACCCCAATTTACTTTCAAAACAAATTGATTAGGCAATAAATCAAAATCTATATCTTCTGCTTTATCCCATACTCCAAGTAATGGTATTAAATATT
>NZ_SRZM01000409.1 GCF_019402445.1 Brachyspira pilosicoli | reverse complement strand
CGAAGTCCGCACCGCGACCGAAGGAAGTGCATGCGACCAAAGGGAGTCTTTCAGGGCGACTGTAGGAAGTACCTTTAGGTATGGTGCGAGAGCGACAAAAAAGTTGATAATATATTTAATAATTATTTAACTATATTTTGAAAATTGTAAGTTTATTAGAAATTATTTATTTAAATTAAGATATTTGCAGGTCTTTACATTTAACAAAGTTTACAGCATGTAATACGGTAAAAGTCAAATAAAAAAGTTATTATATAGAAAGATATATTTATATTAAAAATATGGTAATGAATAAAAAAGGCCCCTTATAACAGGAGAACTAGCACCCAGTTGGGTTGACTTACCGTTGCTTCCTTCCGAACCTGGCGGATTCATCATCAACTGCCGTAGAGCCCCGTTATAAGAGATGTAGGAAACTAAACTACGGAGAGAGTGGGATTCGAACCCACGGTACTTTTACATACACACGACTTCCAATCGTGCTCCTTCAACCGCTCGGACATCTCTCCATATATTTAATTTAAACGTGCCTGAGAAGATTTGAACTTCCAACCTTCAGAACCGCAATCTGATGCTCTATCCAATTGAGCTACAGGCACATAGGTTTTATAGTTTGAAAATTATAACATAAAAATATTTTTTTGCAAATACTTATTTTTTGCTTTAATCAATTATTTTTTATCTGCTCTTTAGTTTTGGGTGAAGTATCTTATCTAATGCAAAACCCAAGAATGCAAAAGACATTCCCAAAATAGCAATCAATATTCCAGGAGGTATTATCCACCACCAAAGACCAGAAAGCACAGCAGAACCTTTCATAGCATCATGCAAAATCTGCCCCCATGTAACAATAGTGGCATCTCCAAGACCAAGCAAAGATAATGAAGACTCATAAACTATAGCAGAAGGCACAGCCAAAGCCATAGAAGCAAATGAAAAAGGCAAAAGTAAAGGAGCTAAATGATTAAATATTATTCTAAAATGCGAAGCCCCTATTGTGCGTGCTGCCTCAATGTAGGTTTCTTCTTTAAGCTGCATAGCCATAGAGCGAACCGTCATAACTGAACCTGTCCAAGAGAAAAATATCATCATTGTTATCATAGTCCATATTGTAGGCTTAAATATTGCACTCATTACTATCATTACAGGCAAAACCGGTATACCTATAAATATCTGATAAACAAACTGCATAAAGCTATCAACAAACCCTCCGAAATATGCAGACACTATTCCATACATCACGCCAATTATAACCGATATAAAACTCGTAGCTATGCCGATAAACAAAGCCCATTTAAGCCCAGATATAAGCCCAGAAAATATATCACGCTTCATATTGTCAGTGCCCATTATTCCAGACATTGAGCCTACCAATACCATATAAGGATTTTCAAAACTTGAATTGATGTCAGAAAAATTAGCAGTTACTTCAAATTTATAAACGCCTTTTAATGCCAAGAAATTTTTTGCCATATCATCTTTTTTTGTATTAAAAAGTATTTTCATAGGGTTGGTTGTGAGGGTGTCAATTTGCCTTGCAAGCATTCTCGGAACTGACTCTCTGTAAAACCTAAATATTCTATTTTTTGAATCATTGAATGCAGATATTCTTAAATCTCCTTTTATATTATGTAAACTATCTGAAAGTGTGATTACAACGCCGTCTGGTCTTGTTACATTCCACACTAAAGCAGAAGAGTTATTTACATTAGCATGAAAGATTAAGTCTACTGGAGATTTATCAAATTGATAATCATATTCAAATACTGCTTTGTATACTGCTTGATTATCTATATAATTAGTTTTTACGCTTATAGGTTTTATATCTGTTGTAATTGCCGATTTTTCTCTGCTGAAGAAATTAAGCCATTCTGGAGGGGCTGATGCTGGGTTATCCTGCCAATAGGTAATATCTCTCCAGCGTTTTGGAGCTTCTTTGTATGTGAGTATTATAGGCTCAAACAGTGAAACAAATATTGCCAAAAGAAGTATGCATAAGCCTACAACGCCTGTTTTATCTTTTTTAAACTCATTAAAAAATTCTATTATATGGGCAAGTTTTTTATTAACATTATTCATTACATCTTGCCTCCAACTTTTATTCTAGGGTCTAAAAATCCGTAAGATATATCAAGCACAACCAAACCAAATTGATAAAGAGCAGTAGTAATAGCTAAATTACCCATTAATACAGGTATATCATTTTGCTGAACGGATATCCAATAAAGATTGCCTAGTCCAGGCCAAGAGAATATTCCTTCAAATATGATAGAGCCTGCAATAGAGCCTAAAAGTCCTAACAAAGTTATTGTAACTATAGGAGGTGCCGAGCTTCTTAAAGTATGCCCTAAAAGAACAGACTTTTCTGATATACCTCTAGCACGTGCTGCCATAATATAATCTTCTTGAAGAGTAGACAACACTATATTTCTCACAACAAAAGAAAGCCCCCAAAATCCTATTAATGTTAATGTGAGCATAGGTAAAGCCATATGCCATAACATATCCAAATAATACATTATGCCTTCAGGTGTGGGTATGGAATGAACCCCTCCCGATGGAAACAAATTAAACTTATAAACAAATATCATTATTAGTATCATAGAAAGCCACCAAGTAGGCATACCGTAAACTATCATAGTGATAATACTTGTTGTTCTGTCGAATAGTTTTCCTGCTTTTCTTGCTTTTACAAGCCCTATTATTAAGCCTATTATCATTTGTATGATTGATGCTGTTGTAAAAAGTATTATAGAGCGGGGCAATGCTTCTCCTATTATTTTTATAACATCTCTGTTGCCGTTAGAATCCATCATTATAGTAGATTTGCCGAATTGAAATGTGATAGTGTTAATTGCTCTTATAAATATTCTCTCGCCTATGCTTCTATTAAGCCAATATATATCATAATAGTATGCTCTTCTCTCTTTAATAAAGTTTTCCACATCTTCTGTACGCATATTGCTAAGTCCTCGTACTTCGGCATTAATATTTTCTTCAATCTGAGCTTTTAGAGTTTTTTCGCTTACGGTGTTAAATATAGCAGAAGACATAAACATAAGTATCACAAACATGATTATGCCTTTTAGTATTCTTTTGATTACAAAATAAGTAAACATAATATTATCCTTGTTTAAGATTATACTAAAAAGACTAAAAATTGTAAAGCATAATAGATTAAATTATTTATTATAGTTTTTATTTATGATTTTTTTATGAAGTTATAAATAAATTATAATATCTTATATAGAATGTTTGTGTAAAAGTATAATATAGACTTTATTTTACCGAAAATATTAATATACTATATAGTATTATAC
>NZ_SRZM01000408.1 GCF_019402445.1 Brachyspira pilosicoli | reverse complement strand
ACAAAGGCAGGTATATCAAGACTTATATCTAAATATAATATAGATTTTTATTCTGATAGGGCATTAAGACCAGTTAGTAGTTTTGACGGCAGTGCTTTAAATATATCTGGATATAATAGTTCTCAATATACTGGTGATGACAATAGATTGGCTTATCATATGCTTCTTACTCCTAAGCAAGCTAGTGTTGATAGAACAGGGTTTCCTACAATACATTTGTGGATTGCTGAAGACGGCATGATTATTAGAATACTTGGAATATCTACCACCAATGTACCCGTAGAATATTTGTTTAAGTCTATTAGATATAATGTTCAATATGATAACAAGACATTTGTACCTGTTATACCTGAAGAGATGCAGGTTTTAAAAGATGGTTTAATATCAGGCAATTAAAAAAATTATAAGGATTTTAAATTATATGGAAACCATAGGACAAATATTAAAAAATGCTAGAGAAAAAAAAGGTCTTACC
>NZ_SRZM01000407.1 GCF_019402445.1 Brachyspira pilosicoli | reverse complement strand
ACAAATTTAAGATATTCTATTATAGATAATGAATTAAATATTATTTATTTTAACAAAATAAAAACAAAAGATTTTTCTGATGCATATGATAAAATTGAATACTTATCAAAAAATATAATAGATAATATTATGTCAAAATACAAAATAAAGGCTATTGCTTTTTCTCTAGCCTCTTTACTAGATAAGACAAGAAGAATAGCTCAGTCTTCTCCTATGATAAATAATTTTGAGAATGTAGAACTTGCAGACATTTTTGAAAAAAAATATAATA
>NZ_SRZM01000406.1 GCF_019402445.1 Brachyspira pilosicoli | reverse complement strand
AAAAATATCTTAATTTATTATTTACTTTAAAATTATTTATGTTATAACATTAGGATTGAATATTATCTGGGGGTATTTATGGGAAAGTCCATTCTAAGACTAAAAACATTTTATATTATTATTATGTCATTTATTTTTATGAGCAGTTTATCTTTATTTGGTGCTGTTAGTATCGACAGAACTACTCCTATTGGAGAGAATACAAGCAGAGCTAACTATGAAGCTATAACAGTAACTTTTAATCAGCAAATGGTTGCATTGCAAGCTGTAAAAGAAGTAACTAATCAATATTTTAATTTTAATATAGATGTTAAAGGTAAATACAGGTGGCTTTCTGTTAATACTTTAGCATTTTATCCTAGTGAAGCTTTACCAGACAATACAAAAATAGAAGTTACGCTTAAAAAAGGAATTAAAAGCGAACTTACAGGTGATATATTAGAAAACGATTATACTTGGACTTTTAATACTTTAAGACCAATAATGCAAAAAAGTTCTCCTTATGATAGACAATCAGACCTTCCTACAGATGTTAATATAGTTATTTATTATAATATGCCAATATACCTGCAAAGTGCAAAAGAGAAAATAGAATTAATATCAAGCAATAATTATAGAGAGATAGATTTTGATGTAAGATACGCAAAAATAGAAGATTTAAGAGAATGGGAAACTAATGAATATGAATTAAATCAGGTATTAGTTATAAAACCTAAAAAGGCTTTAAACAAAGATGATGAAATAAGTGTGTATATAGAAGAAGGACTTGCTGCTATAAATGGAAACTTAGGCACAGCAGATAATGATAGTTTTAAGTTCTCTACACATGATAATTTTTATTTTAATGGAGAAGAAGAGCAAACAGTAACAGCATCATATTCTCCAAAAGCTCCAGAAATAAAATTCAGTACAAGAGTAGAATGGGCAGACTTAATAAAAAATATGGAAATAAGCCCACAAATTCAGCTTCCTACACAAGAAGAAATAGAACAAAACTCATGGTCTTCTAAAAGCTTCTCACTTTATGCACTTAGATTTAATCCTAATATTACATATAACATAAAAATTAAAGGAAGCTTAAAAGATATTTACGGACAAACTTTAGGAGAAGAAAAAAATATTACATTAAATGTTACAGATTATAACCCTAGTGTTTCAATACCTTCTGGAATGGGAGTTGTAGAAGCTTATGAAGGCGTAAAACTTCCTGTGCAGGTAATGAACCCTAATACTATTTATATACAAAGCAGATATGTTGATAAAGAAAATATTATACCTTTCTTGTTTGTAAATAAACAAGTATATAGATATGATGAAACTCTAGAGTTTAGAAATTATACTAATAAATATAAAAACTTACTAGGCTACAATAATAATACAGAATATACTCCAAATGTTGAAAGAAACAGATACATTACAACTGCACTCTATTTAACAAATTATATGAATAATAAAGAGTACGGACTTTTATCAATAGAGTTTAAAAGCAAAACAGGCTACCAAAGCGAGTACGATTATTCAACAGCTTCACAAATACAAATAACATCTATGGGAGTAACAGGAAAGTTTTCAGGCGATTCAAATACAATATTTGTAACAGACTTAAAAACAGGAATGCCTGTTGCAGGTGCAGAAGTAGAGATAAGAGATGATTTCAATAGAGTATTAGAAAAAGCAACAACCGATGAAAACGGAATAGCTACTACTAAAGGTTTTAGAAGTTTTGGAATAAAAAGAGCAAGCAGATGGGATACTCCAAGACAATGGGCAATAGTTACAAAGGGTGATGATGTATCTTTTATTAATAGTGATTGGGGTACAGGTGTTTCACCTTGGAGAATGGATATAAGTTATGATTATTCTCCTGCTGATAAAGAGTATAATGGTTCTATGTTTACAGAGAGAGGGCTTTATAAGGCAGGCGAAGAAGTGCATATAAAAGGTGTTGTAAGAGAAAATATTATTGGAAATTGGAATATACCTACTAATTTGAAAGATGGTTCATTTACTGTTAATAACTCAAGAGGCGAAGAGATATATAAGGGAGATGTGAGCTTAAATGAGTTTGGTTCTTATTTAATAGACTTTACTCTTCCTGCAGATGCTCCTACTGGCTATTATAGCGTGAGGGTGGCATTTAATTCTAATAATAATGATGAAGAGCTTTATAGTTTATCACAAAGCTTTAGAGTTGAAGAGTTTAAGCCTTTAGAATATGAAAGCAGACTTTGGGTTGAAGATAAAAATTATTATTTAGGCGACACTATGCCTATAAAGATGTCTGGCTGGTATTTGTTCGGCGAGCCTATGATATCTAATAGAGTTGATTATAATATATCTATGAATGAAACTTTCTTCACTCCTCCTAATAATGCAGGATTTAGATTTACAAAATTAAGCTGGTTTGAAGATGAGTATTATAATAACTATTATTCTACAATAGCTACTGGCACTGGTTCATTAGATGAAAACGGAGAATATACTTATAGTCCGACAGTGGATGCAAGCCGTTCAATACATTCTGCTTATGTTACAATAGAGACAACAGTGTCTGGTGAAGATTCTCAGAAAGTAAGCACAACTAAAAGCGTATTGGTTCATGGAAGTGATTATTATATTGGTATAAAAAGACAAGGTTATTTCTTGGAAACTGATAAGCCTACAGAGTTAGAGTTTATTGCAGTTGATGCTGAAGGAAATAGACTTGCAGGCAAAAAGATAGAAGTTCAAGTTATAAGAAGACATTGGGAGTCTGTGAGAAAGGCTATAACAGGCGGAAGATTTGAATGGGAATCTACACAGATTGATGATGTTATTGAAACTACTACAATTACAACAAAAAAAGACCCTGTGTCATACAGTTTTACTCCTACAAATTCAGGACTTTATATAATATTAGCAAGGTCAAAAGACTCCAAAAAGAGAGAAGTTGCTGCTGATGAATATATGTATGTTATAGGTAAGGATTATGCTCCTTGGGCTATGTTTGATGATGATTTGCTAGAGCTTATCACAGAAAAAGAAGAGTATAAACCTTATGAAACAGCAAGAATAATGGTAAAATCCCCTTATGAATCTGCTACTGCTTTAGTAACAGTTGAGAGAGAATATGTAATAGATTCTTTTGTTACAAATATTGAAGGCTCTACTGCTTTAATAGAAGTACCTATAAAACCTGAATATTTACCTAATGTTTATGTGGGTGTTTCACTTGTTAAGGGTAGAGTTGAAAATGAAGCTTATACTAATTATGCTACAGATGAAGGAAAGCCGTCATTTAAAATTGGTTATGCTGGGCTTTCAGTATCTCCTCGTGAAAAAGAGCTTAATGTAACAATAACAAAATCTGCTGACAGTTTAGAGCCTCGTGATGAGATGACAGTTGATTTATATGTTGAAACTAAAGAAAGTGAGCCTATGGAAACAGAAGTTATGTTAAGTGTGGTTGATGTTGGAGTGTTGAATTTAATAGGCTATAAAACTCCTAACTGGTTTAACACTTTCTACGGACAGAGACCTTTGAGTGTTGCAAGTGCCGATACAAGAATACACTTAATAGGTCAGCGTAACTATGGTGAGAAAGGAGACACACCAGGCGGAGATGGTATGAGAGCAGACAATATCCTTATGGCTAAAGCTGAGGCTATGGGTATGGACGTATTTAGTATAAGAAAGAACTTCTTAACAACTGCTTTCTATCAAGGAAGAGTAAAAACTGATGCTAATGGTAAGGCTACTGTTACATTTAATTTACCTGACAATATTACATCATTTAGAATAATGGCTTCTGCTATAAATAAAGACGGTTATTTTGGTGCTTCTGATGATGTTGTTATAGTTAAGAAAAATATTATGCTTATGCCTACTTTACCAGAGTTTGCTTATGTTGAAGATAAGTTTAAGGCTGGAAGCATAGTTTATAATTATTCTGATAAAGATTTAGAGATAGAAGTTCAAGCTGTATCTTCTAATGCTTTAATACAAAATGCTACTCAAAAAATAACTGTACCTAAAGGCGGAAATGCTGATGTAAGATTTGATATTATAGCTACAAATAGTGGAGAGGCTAAAGTTACAATACTAGCTAAAGGCGGAGAATATACTGATGCTGTAGAGAAAACATTTAAAGTTAATATTCCTATGACTACAGAATCTGTGGCAATGTTCTCAAGCACTACAAACAACAATACTGACTTAATGATTAGAGTGCCAAATACTACAGAGGCTTATAAAGGTGCTGGAAGTTTAGAAGTTTATATGTCTCCTAGTGCATTTAGTGAACTTACAGGAGGAATAAATTATCTTATAAATTATCCTTATCTTTGTTTGGAACAGCAGTTATCAAGAGTGTATCCTATAATAACATCTAAGAGATTATTAGTTGATATGAAACTTACTGATATAGCTGAAGAAGAATTAGACAATACAGTAAATAATTTCTTAAAAGCTATGCCTACTTATCAAAGCCCTAATGGAGGATTCTCTTATTATCCTAGCAAAACTTGGATATCTCCTTGGCTTACTGCTTATGCTGCTGAGACTATGATTAAAGCTAAAAAAGAGGGCTACACTATAGACGAAAACTCTCTAAAATTGGCATTAGAATATATTAACAATTATGCTAAGAGCGGTGAGGCTGAAAAACCTAGCTTCTGGTTTGATGAGTATATTAATCTTTCATCTATATCTTATATTGCAGCAGTGCTTGCAGAAGGCGGATATAATTCTAACGATGTAAAAGCTATAATAGACAGAATATACCCTCAAGTTAATAATATACCTTTCTATGGACAGGTTCAATTAATGAGAGCTATGTATTATAACAAATATGATAACAAGGCATTTACTAATGTTAGACAATATATACTTAACACCATTAAAGAAGACCCTAATACTGCTCATTATGAACTAGAAGAGAGATATAAAAATCTTTACTGGATACACTCTTCATCAGTGAGAGATACTTCTGTTGCTTTATATGCTTTAATTGAAACAGGTTATGACAATGCAATCAATGAAAAAGTGGTTCGCTGGCTTGTTCAATCAAGAAAAAACGGAAGATATTTAAATACTCAAGACAATGTATCAGTATTTGCTGCTATGAATATGTATTACAAAAAATACGAAAATGTTAAACCTAATTTCAAAGCAGAGTTTATATATCAGGGAAAAACTTTACTTGCTGAAAACTTTAATTCAAGAACTCAGCCTAGCTTAACACAAAATTATGCTTTAAGTGAGTTTATGAATGAGAGATTAAGCAATTTAAATACAAGAGCTTCTATAGCAAACATTAAAAGAAATGGGGCTGGAAGACTTTATTATGGTGTAAGACTTACTTATGCTCCTCGTGAGTTGGCTGTTAATAGAGATATGGGAATAAATGTTGTAAGAGAATATCAAACTAAAAATGGAAGAGTATTAGACCTTACTAAAGAGAAATTTAAACAAGGTGAAGAGTATGTGGTTGTTGTAAAAGTTACAGTTCCTTATGAAAGACATTTTGTTGTAGTTGACACTCCTATTGCTTCTGGTATGAGAATATTAAACTCTTCATTTGCTACAGAAAGCAGCGAAGTTAAAAACATCACAGGAAATTATAATAATACTTGGTGGTGGGGCGGATTTAATCACACTGAAAACTACAATGACAAAATATTATTATTTGCTGATGTTTTAGACAAAGGTGAGCATATATACAAATATGTAGTTCGTGCTGTTACACATGGTGAATATTTACTTCCTGCTACTAAGGCTGAAGAGATGTATAACCCTGAGGTGTTTGGTTATGACGGACAGCATAAAGTTGTTATAGAGGCTAAATAATAAATAGTTTCAATACATTAAAATATTAAGGGCGGTATCTTTTCTGAGGTATCGCCTTTTTTAATACTATTTTTAATTTTAAAAACTATTCAAATTTTATTTTTAATCTCTACAACGCATGCAGAGAAAAATCATAAATACATACTAATCGTTAATTCTAATTTTTATTATATATAAAATTTTGTTCACCGTGCGTAGAGCCGATTTTAAAGTAAAAACACTTTTTGGCGGGTGCTGTAATTTATACTTG
>NZ_SRZM01000405.1 GCF_019402445.1 Brachyspira pilosicoli | reverse complement strand
GGATTTGTATATGTCAGGATTAACATTTTGGTTTGCATTTTTATTAGTGATAATGATTATATCTGCTTTTACTAGATATTTTATATTACCAAAAATAATTAGTAAAGATTCAAAAAAAATTAAAAAATATGTTGAAGAAGCATATAATGATTTAGATACATTTTACAATTCAGGTAATGAACACTCTAAAGAATTAATAAAAAATTCAATTATTGGTATGGCTAAAGAAGGAAATGATATAGCAAT
>NZ_SRZM01000404.1 GCF_019402445.1 Brachyspira pilosicoli | reverse complement strand
GATATCATTTTATACATTTCAGGCATTAAGCTATACTATAGATGTTTATAGGGGAGAGATAAAATCAGAGAAAAACATTATTAAGTATGCATTGTTTGTATCATTCTTTCCGCAGTTAGTAGCAGGTCCAATAGAGCGTTCAAAACATTTACTCGGTCAAATACAGAATATGGACAAAATAAAAAGGTTTGATTATCAGAGAATAACAGAGGGCTTAATTTTAATGCTTTTTGGTTATTTTCAAAAGAT
>NZ_SRZM01000403.1 GCF_019402445.1 Brachyspira pilosicoli | reverse complement strand
AATTACATCTGCCCACCCTTTAGGCTTTTTTATTTTATAAGTTGTTTTTATATTATTTTTCTTATTAATTTAATACATTTGTTTTAATACCCACCCTAAATTTATTTAAATTTAAAAATATTCACCGCACGGATAGTGGAATTATAAATATTTGTTTATTTTAAATTATAACTTCAATTATTTATAAAATCTGCATACCGTACGTAAAAGTAATATAAAGCTAATTATATAGATATTATTATTTTTCCATCTGTATGTTTTTTGATAACAGTTTTTAAAGCTTCTGATGCATTATCTATATTAAATACTGTAGAATATATTTTAGGCTTTATATTTTTATCTTCTACAATTTTTGTAATTTTACGAAGCTGTTCTCCGTCAGCACGTACAAACATAAAACGATATTCTTTTTCATCTTTCATTGCTTTTTTATCATATTTATAACCAGCAAGAGAAAATAATAATTTTTTGAAGAAAGAAAGTTTATTATCTTCAGCAAACTTTTTATTTGGGCTAGTTCTTAAACTTAAAAGTCGTCCACCTTTTTTTAATACAGATAATTCTTTGTCAAATTCATTTGCTCCAAGCGTATCTATTACATAATCAACATTTGAAACTAATTCAGAGTAATTTTCTTTATTATAACTAATATATTTATCTGTTCCTAAATTAATAAAATGTTCTTTTAATCTTTCATTACCAGAAATTATAACATTTAAGCCCAAATATTTTGCAATTGGAACAGCAAGCTCGCCAAAACTTCCAGAGCCTCCTGTTATTAAAACAGTTTCTCCTTGTTTAGCTTCCAATTCTTCAGTAAATGCTTGATAGGCTGTGAGAGCTGTAAGCGGTATTGCTGCAGATGTAATAAAATCATAATCTCTAGGCATAACTGATACGAATTTACTATCTACTGCAACATACTCAGCAAAAGCTCCTATTTTAGATATAGGAAGACGAGTGTAAACTTTATCTCCAACTTTGAAATCGGTTACATTCTTGCCTATATTTTCAACTATTCCAGAACATTCATTGCCTAATGTTAATGGCATTTTATAATCCTGTATAAGTCTTACAGAACCCGTTAATATTAATATTTCAAGAGGATTTACTGACGCAGCTTTTACTTTAATTAATATTTCATTGTCAGAAATATTAGGAATTGGAATATTTGCAACTTCTAGATTTATATCTTTTGAATATTTTTTAATTTGGATAGCTTTCATATAATATCTCCTTTTTTGTTTTTTTTTATAAAAATAAATTTATATGTTATATAAATCAATATAAAATTTGAAGAATTTATTGTTACTAATACAGTAACAATAATGTTTGTGTATATAATAATACATATAAAACATATATTGTAGTTTACAAAACGAATATATTTTAGAGTTTTTTAAACTACTCCATGATTTTTTTATCAAAATTCATACTGCCGCACGCTAAACTAAATGATAAAAATGAACTAATTATAAATATTATTTTGATTATATATAGGCATTCACCGTGCGTTAAGAATTCTATAAACATATATTTACATTGACAAAAAGTGTCTATATATTAGAATTGAAAAATATATATGATAAAATAATT
>NZ_SRZM01000402.1 GCF_019402445.1 Brachyspira pilosicoli | reverse complement strand
AATATTATAGATATATCAAGCGACATAGAAGTAATAAAATCAACATTAAAAAAATAGTATTTGTATATTTTTTGACAATTTACCTTTAATTATATATAATTGTTTTATTATTTAAACAAATAATATTGAAGGGAAAATAATGAAAGGTTCTATTGTAGCTATAATATTTGTAATAGTTAATGTTGTAGCTATTAGTATATTTATGATAGTAACTACTACTTCTATAAAAAAATCTATTCTCACTGAAGAAAAATTATCAAGAGAATATTTAAATAATATATTAGATATTTATTCAAAAAAAAGGTCTGCCTCTATACAATATTATAACGCAGTATCAAAAATACCAAGACTAGATACATACACACTAAGTTCATTAAGTAATTATATAACAAGACTAAGTAAAATAGATATAGATGATAAATTAATAGAAAAACCACTAACCTTTCAAGAGTTTCAATATATTCAAGCAAGGATACAAGAAAATATTAATAAAATAGATTATACAGCAAGAAATTATCCTGTTCTAAGGACAAATCAATTTTATATGGAAGCTTTAAGAATAATAAGACCTATAATACAAGAAGAGAGAAAAGCAATAGAAGCATATAATACACATGTAAATGAATATAATAGATTATCAACAATGCCTCCTTCAAATATAGTAGCGGGTATTATGGGAAAATTTCCTTTCTTGGCATTTGAAACAGGCACAAATATCATTTCTCAAACAGCACATATATTTCAATAGTATTAAATTAATTTATATATACTAAAAATTTTTCACTTTTTTATTTTAATTATTTGCGGAGACTAGCCCACGCTCCCCCACTTCTTTTGCGACTGAAAGGAGTCCTTCAGGGCGACCTAAGGAAGTTCCTGTGACTGAAAGAAGTACCTTTAGGTATGGTATTGGTATAA
>NZ_SRZM01000401.1 GCF_019402445.1 Brachyspira pilosicoli | reverse complement strand
TTTTGCTACGGGAAAAAGTTGAATAAAAAACAAACTTATATAATAAAATATACTTAGTTTAAACATACAATAATTTATTCTTACAAACTATTATTTTATTGTATTAAGATTTCTTATATGTTATAATTACAAAAATTATTGATTAGAGTTATATCGTGATAAAAAAATTAAGTTTTATTTTTATTATTCTTTTTGTATTTAGCTTTTTATTATACGCTGATGCATTATCTTCAAGACATTCTTTATCTATTTTAAATTATACAAGCACAAGAAGCAGAGGAATGATGAACAGCACTTTTCTAATAGGAAATGACTCTTCTGCATTATTTGTAAACTCTGCTTCATTAATGGGAGTTATTAGGGATAGCATTAATATAAATTACACCTTATCACCAGATTTTAAAAACGAGTATATATTTAATGCATCATATTCTCATACAGGTAATTCCTATGCCATAGGTTTGGGATTTGCTTCAGAAATAAACAAAATACAAAGTTATGATGCACTTGGAAACAAAAAAGATAGTATCTACAACGGAGTTTATTTAGCCAATATTGCTTTTGCTTATGCTATAAATGATAAATCTTTTATAGGCGGAAACATTAAAGGAGTATTAAATAATTCTTTAAATAAAAATGTTTTTGGAGGATTTTTAGATGTATATTATATGCAATCTATTTTTACTCCTGTGTTTAAAATTGGTGCAGGTATTAGAAATTTTGGTTTTTACAATAACGTATTTGCTAATATAGACACAGACATTGTAACATCTGTAGCTTATGCTAAAGAAGATTCTACAGTATCTGTTTCGCTTAATTATTCTGTAGGAGTTCCTTCTATTACGCATAATATATCTTTAGGTCTTGAAGCTATGATAATAGATTTTAATAAATTAGGATTATTTAATAAATCTTCTTCATCATCTTCTTGGTATGATGATTTACCTGAGAGTGTATTAGATGAGCCTAGTGCTATGCAAAAAAGACGTTCTGCTAAATTGCCAAGTGGTGTTTTAGCTAGACTTGGTATTGGAAATAATGGGGTTTCTTTGGGGATTTCATTATATATTGATTTGTTTAGACTTGATTATGCTATAATATTTGATGAGTTTAATAAAAACAATATTTCTCATGATTTTGGTTTAAGCTTTATGTTTTAATAATTATGCCTAGTATATGTAAACAATTAATATCAAACACAGAAAAATGCGACAGAGAAGTTTATAAAGATGATTTATGCATTATACATCATAAATCAGATAGTAAACCTGCTAATCTATTTAGAAACATTATAAGAGATGATATATATAGAGGATATTATAACTTTTCTCATATGATTAGCTATGAAGGCTTTAATTTTGAAGGCTTAAAAATACAAAAAGATTCAAATTTTAATTTTTCTGATTCCTCGTTTTATGCTCCGTTTAATATTAATAATTTAAAATTAGATATATCTCTTGATTTTAGTAATGCTTTATTTGATTCTGGCATATTTATAAAGATGTCTAATATAAACAAAGAAATTATAATGAAAAATACTGTTGTAAATATGGATTTAAACTTTTCAATGTCCAATTTTGAATCTATTAATTTGTATAATGCCAAAATTAATTGTAATGCCAATTTTACTAATTCTGACTTTATAAAAAAAACTACATTCAACCATGTTCATTTTAGCAATAATTTAAGCCTTTTAAATGTAAACTTAAAAGATGATTTTGCATTAGAGAATATAATAGTTGAAAAGGATGCAGATTTTAGAAACCTTATTTTTTATAAGAGTTTAAAATTTGAAAATGTTGAAATAAAAGGTACAACTTTGCCTCATGAATTAATTAAAAATGAAAATATAATTCTAAAAAATGTACTTATAAATGGTACACTTATAGAAGACAATCAAAAAAGCAAAAAAGAAAAAGAAAGCCAAGAAAAAGTAAAACAAGCAAAAGAAAAAATATATAAAGAAACTATCTTAAATAAGAAGATATAATTTATAATAATTCTCTATATTTATTTAATTCATTTTTTTCTCTAATGTCTTTTAATATCTCTTTTATTTTAGAATCCTCATTATTAGGATACATTAAAACAACACCATTAGACTTTACCACTGTGAGGTTATTAACACCATTTAAAGTAAGTAAATCATTATCATCATTTATTATTATATTATTGCTAGAGTTTTTAAGATAAACCTGCCCTATTACAACATTATTATTTTCATCTTTCTTGTATATCCTTCCAAGAGCAGAAAAAGCCCCCAAATCGTCCCAAAAAAACTCTGACTTTATACATATAATATCTTCTAGTTTTTCCATTACACCAAAGTCAAAAGAAATCTTATCAATACTGTTAAATATTTCTAATGCCTTATCTTCATTATTAATATTTTTTAATGTATCATTTACTTTATTAAAAGTGTCAGGCATAAATTTGTTTATACTGTTTAGTATGCTTTCACTGTCCCATATAAACATACCGCTATTCCACAAATAACTTCCATCTTCCAAAAACTTTTTTGCATTTTCTAAATTTGGTTTCTCTACAAATCTATGAACAATATATTCATTTCCTTTTATGTTTTTATCTAATTTTATATATCCATATCCAGTCTCAGCTCTAGTCGGCACTATACCCACAACTACAACATTTTTTGTTTCTATAGTTGCATTTACAGCTTCTTTTATTGTATTTATAAACAAATCTTCTTGTTTTATTATAGGGTCAGCTGGAATTATTACTACATTTGAATCGCCTATTTTCTCTTTTACAGTTAATACTCCTAAAGCCACAGCCGCAGCAGTATCTCTTCCAATAGGTTCATATATAATATTATCTTTTTTAAAGTTTGGTATATAAGTAGAAAAAGCTTCTTTATATCTTTTTCCTGTTATTATAAAAATATTTTCTTCTTCTGTAATTTGCAAAGCTCTATCTATTGTTTGTTCTATAAGTGATTTATTATCAATTATTTTTAAAAATTGTTTTGGTTTTTTT
>NZ_SRZM01000400.1 GCF_019402445.1 Brachyspira pilosicoli | reverse complement strand
ATATACATGGTAATTCTATTATAAGGATTGCTTCTGACGGTACTATGCAATTTAAAGACCAGTATAATCTTACTATAGATTTTTATAAATATGACATTGTATATAAAACCATTTCTGGGAATGATGTGTATGAGGCAACTAAATATGTATATGATAGGGGAGATAGTGTTACTTATTATTTAACAATAGAGTTTGTAAAGAGCAGTTTTAATGAAAGTATTTATACAGCTAATGTTAAGTTGGTTGAGAAAAGAAATATTATGAATGATAAAATATATAGCGGTACTTTTAATAGATATTAATTAATTTTGAAGGTTATAATAATTATATGTCAAATCATATAGGTAAAGATCTCACAGAGTCAAAAGTTTCTTCTACACTCATCACACTTTTGATACCAATACTATTATCAAACATATTGAATGTTGTTTATAATATAGTAGATAGTATATGGATAGGTAATATTATAGGACCTCTTGGGCTTTCTGCTGTTGCTGTGAGTTTTCCAATAACGCTTATGATGGGCTCTTTTGCTTTTGGAGTCAATATGGCTAATGGGGTTATAGTATCGCAATATTATGGTGCTAAAGATTATAATAGCGTTACTCATGTAATAAAGGTATCTACCACTTTGGGAGTTATTATACTTTTTACTGTTGGGTTATTAATGTTTATATTTGCTAAGAAAATATTAATAATAATGAATACCCCAAAAGATGCTTTAGATATGGCTGTTATTTATTTGAGAATAACTATAATAGGTTTACCTTTTGCTTATTCTTATTTTTTTATATCTTCTATACTTAGAGCTGTTGGTGATAGCGTGAGACCTTTAATATTTTTGATAGTATCTTCTATTGTTAATATTATATTAGACCCAATACTAATAAAAGGTTTTTTTATAATTCCAGCAATGGGGCTTAAGGGGGCAGCTATTGCTACTGTAATATCTCAATGTATTTCTGTGTTAATAAGTACATCATACTTAAGAATAAAAAATAGCTTTATAAAAATTAATCCTTTTATATTTACATTTGATATTAATATAACTAAAAAGATAATGAAATTAGCAATTCCAATTTCATCAAATCAATTTATAGTAGCTTTTGGCTGGCTTATAATAACAAGGCTTATAAGCAGTTTTGGAGATGCTGCAAGTGCTACGGTTGCTATAGTAAATAGGGTAGAATCTTTATTTATTATGCCTATAGGGGCTTTGGGCAATGCTGTCATGACAATGTCTGCACAAAATATTGGAGCTAATAAATTTGACAGAGTAAAACAAATTTTTAAAAATGGTATTGTTATTGGCATTATTATCTCTTCTGTGATGAGCATATTTTCTATAGTTAATCCTCATTTATTAATCAACATGTTTACAAAAGATTTGGAAGTTTTTGAATATTCTAAAAGCTATATTTATACTATAATGCCTATATTTATATTTTATTCTATTATGTTTGTATGTAATGGTGTAATTAATGGAGCTGGCAAAACTATAGTAATAATGGTTTTTAGCACTTCTACTACACTTATTTTAAGAACCATATTAGCTTATGCATTATCAGGAAAGTTTGCACTTGTTGGTATATGGGCATCTATGGGTATTTGCTATATAATAAATACTTTGTTTAGTTTATATTATTATAAATCTAATAAATGGCAGAAAAACTCAAATATTACACGAGAATAATAATAATACTTTATTCTATAAAGATTAATTTTTTAGTATAAGGTATTTGGAATTTCATGTTTTGTATTGTAAAAGTTAAAGTAATTTTAGCAGTACAATTAAAGCTTTTATTTTTTATACTTCCAAAGGCTGTAGTAAATACATCAATATATTTAGCATTAAACTCCATATTAATATCTTCTGATTGTTTTGAAGGTATTTTTAGAGTTTGAACAGTATTGGCAGTTGCAAAAACTTTATTGTCTGAATTGATTAATTCTACATCTATTCTATCTAATGGAAGTTCAAAAGCAAAATTATTTTTTATGTTTAGAAGCACATCTAAAGTAATATCTTTAAAAGTTATACTGGAAATAGATGCTTCTTTTACTTTTATATCTGGTTTATTTTCTTCTATATATTCTCTTGTAATTTCTTTTGCTGTATTTTGCAATGTTTCGCATGAAGATAATATAAATAATAAAGATATTAAGACAATAGATAATTTTTTGATATTTTTCATAGAATGAACTTCCTTGATGTTAATTTTCTTATAGAACTAAAAATCTATTTATATTGGATTATATATAATTTATAATAGTATTGCAACTTTTGTATATTAAGATTTCATATTTAAATTTATTTTTTATGATATGTTAATAACATTTAGTAAAAATATTTCATTAGAATTAAAAAACTTAAATAAAATTTTATTTATAGTATTGACATTATTTTTATTTGTATTATATTGAGTTTCATTAAAAAATTAATGCAATAGCTCGAGTAATGGATATTCTTTGCAGGTGTATCTGTTGACTAAGAAAGGCTTATTAATAGTTTTACTATATAATTAGCTAGAACGAAAAAAACCCTATGCGGGTAAGCGACGAGTAAACTGCGTTTTATACGTTAACATGTATATACGTAATTTTACGGAGGCTATTGTAAATATACGCATAGGGGGTCGTGTGATGGGCGATAATATTATCGTATCTTTAAAAAATATCAATGTATCTTATGGTGAAAATACCATACTTGAAAATCTCAATTTAGACATAAAAGACAAAGAGTTTCTCACTCTCTTAGGACCTTCAGGCTGCGGTAAAACAACTATACTTAGAACTATAGCAGGTTTTGTTAAGCCTGATTCTGGAGAGGTATTATTTGACGGTAAGGTGATAAATAATACTCAGCCCTACAAAAGGGAAGTAAATACTGTTTTTCAAAGATATGCTTTGTTTCCGCATCTTAATGTGTTTGAAAACATTGCTTTTGGTCTTAATCTCAAAAAGGTTCCTAAAGCAGAGATTAAAGATAGAGTTAATCAAATGCTGAAGATGGTGAACTTAGAAAATTATGGAAATAGAAATATTAATAATTTATCAGGCGGTCAGCAGCAGAGGGTAGCTATTGCAAGGGCATTAATAAACAAGCCTAGAGTTTTGCTTCTTGATGAGCCTTTAGGAGCATTAGATTTAAAACTTAGAAAAGAGATGCAAATAGAGCTTAAAAAAATTCAGCAGTCATTAGAAATTACTTTTGTATATGTTACCCATGACCAAGAAGAAGCTTTAACTATGAGCGATACAGTTGCAGTTATGAAAGACGGTGAAATACTTCAGATTGGTACTCCTCAAGATATATACAATGAACCAAAAAATGCATTCATAGCAGATTTTATTGGAGAGAGCAATATTATAGACGGCATTATGCATGAAGATTATTTAGTTGAGTTTGCGGGTTATGTATTTAATTGTGTTGATAAGGGTTTTGAAAAGTTAGAGAAAGTTGATGTTGTTATTCGACCTGAAGATATAATAGTAGTGCCTGCAGAAGATGCTAATATATCTGGACTTGTGGAATCTGCTATATTTAAAGGCGTTCATTATGAGATGATACTAGATGCTCATGGTTATAAATGGATTATACATTCTACAGAAAAATGGGAAGCTGGTACTGAGATTGGTATTGATGTGGCTAAAGAAAATATTCATATAATGAAAAGAGAGGAAGAGGAGGTACTTTTATGAAAACAAAAATACCTGCTATACCTTATCTTATTTGGACTTTAGTTTTTATATTAGTGCCTTTAGTTTTGGTTATATATTTTGCTTTTACTAATCAGAGGGGTGATTTTACTATAAAAAATTTCGCAGATGTTTCTACATTTGCCCCTGTTATAATGCGTTCTGTGATGCTTGCTTTTGTGTCTACTTTGGTGTGCTTAATACTTGCTTATCCATTATCTTATTATATATCAAGACAAAACAAAACAGTTCAGCATGCCTTAATAATGCTTGTAATGCTTCCTATGTGGATGAACTTTTTATTAAGAACATATGCTTGGATGACCATATTAGAGCAAAATGGTTTAATTAACAAGGCTTTAATTTTTTTCGGACTTTCACCTGTAAAACTTATAAACACTCAATGGGCTGTACTTATAGGAATGATATATAATTATTTGCCTTTCATGATACTTCCTCTATATTCTGTAATGACAAAGATACATAAAAGTTTAATAGAGGCTTCTCAAGATTTGGGTGCTAATTCTTTTAATGTATTTACAAAAGTTGTTTTTCCTTTAAGTTTACCTGGTATGGCTTCTGGCGTTACTATGGTGTTTGTGGCGGCTGTTAGTACATTTGTAATTTCTCGTATGCTTGGTGGAGGCTCAAACATACTTATAGGTGATTTAATAGAGATGCAATTTTTAGGAATGTCTTATAATCCTAATTTGGGTTCTGCTATTAGTTTAGTTTTAATAGTAATTTCATTATGTGCTATAATGCTTATGCAGCAGATTGATGATGATGACGATGTGGAGGGTATGCTATTATGATAAAAAAAATACTCTCTAGAACATATATTGCTTTTATATTTTTGTTTTTATATGCTCCTATAGCTATATTAATATTTTTCTCTTTCAATAAGGCAAGAGGACGCGGAGTTTTTACAGGATTTACTTTAGAATGGTATAATAGACTTTTTTCAAATGATTTGATATTAACTTCTTTTTTAAACACAATTATAGTGGCAGCTGTTTCATCTGTACTTGCTACAATTATAGGAACTATGGCTGCTATTGGAATAAGTTCTTTTAACAAAAAAATGAAAAGTGCTATTATGGGTGTTACATATATATCTATAATTAATCCTGAAATAGTAACTGGTGTTTCATTAATGCTTTTATTTGTAATAATGAAATTGAAATTCGGTTTTACAACTCTTATACTTGCTCATATTACTTTTAATATACCTTATGTAATATTAAATGTTCTTCCAAAATTAAGACAGCAAGACAGCAGTTTGTATGAAGCGGCATTAGATTTGGGATGCACTCCTACTTTGGCTTTTTGGAAGGTTGTAATTCCTGATATATTTCCTGGTATTATAGCAGGTTTTTTAATGGCTCTTACTTATTCTTTAGATGATTTTGTTGTGAGTTATTTTACTTCTGGCATCACTTCTCAAACTCTTCCTATAACAATTTATTCTATGACTAGAAAAAGAGTAAGTCCAGAGATTAATGCTATATCTACTGTAATATTTACTATAGTGCTTATCACTTTAGTAGTTATTAATATTAAAGAGATAAAAAAAGAAAAATATTTAACACAGCTTAAAAGAAAATTTAATAAAAATAATTAATAGTTAAAAGGAGAATAACAAAAAATGAAAAAATTATTTTTTAGTTTTGCATTAGTTTCTATGTGTTTTTATTCATTGAATGGACAAACACTTGATACTAGCAAGCTCGATTTAAACTACTATCAGAAGTTTAAAGATAAGAATATGTCTTTAAATGTATACAACTGGGGCGAGTATATATCTGATGGTTCTGATGAATCTATGGATATTAACAAAGAGTTTGAAGAGCTTACAGGTATAAAAGTAAATTACTCAACTTTTGCTTCAAATGAAGAGCTTTATGTAAAATTAAAAGTTGGCGGTATTGCTTATGATATAATAATACCTTCAGATTATATGATAGCAAAATTGATAAAAGAAAATCTTGTACAAAAGATAAATTTTAAAAATATACCAGCTGCCAAAAATATAGACAGCAGATTTTATAAACAACTCTATGACCCAACAGGTGAATATTCTATAGCATATACTTGGGGGGTAAATGGAATAATATATAATACAAAAAAAGTAACAGAAGATATAGTAGATTGGAATATACTTTTTAATGATAAATATAAAGGTCAAATACTTATGTATTATAATCCAAGAGATGCTTTTGGAGTAGCACAGGCTTATTTAAACTATTCATTAAATACTACTAATGAGATGGAATTAAGAGAGACTGCTAGAATATTAAAAGAGCAAAAACCTTTAGTTCAGGCTTATGTAATGGACGAAATATATGACAAAATGGAATCAGGAGAAGCTGCTATAGGTGTTTATTATGCTGGAGATTCTCTTTCTATGATAGACAATAATCCTGATTTAAAATTTGTTATACCAGAGAAGGGAGCTAATTTATTTGTAGATGCTATATGTATACCTTCAAATGCTCAAAATGTTGAGGCTGCTGAGCTTTATATAAATTTCTTATGCGAGGCAGAAGTTGCTTTAGCTAATATAGAATATATAAATTATGGCTCTCCTAATAATGCTGCTATAAATATTATGAGCGAAGAAGTAAAAAATAATCCTTTAATATATCCGCCAGCAGAGGTTCTTGATAATTGCGAAGTTTATATAACATTGCCAGATGAGACAAACTTGCTTATGGAAGAGCTTTGGAATGAGATATTATCAGATGATTCAACTTACGGCGGTTGGGTAGTTCCTATATCTTTGGTTGTAGTTGTAGCTTTATGTGTAGCTATAATAGTTTTGAGAAAGAAGAAGAGAAGAGAAAATTAATAATTATATATTGAAAAATTTTTTTATTATTTGATAATAATTTTAAGTCTAGTAATTAAATTTTATAGTGGGGCTTTGCCCCACACCCCAGTTCTTTT
>NZ_SRZM01000040.1 GCF_019402445.1 Brachyspira pilosicoli | reverse complement strand
TTCTATAACTTCATTTTGCACAAACACATCTTTTTTTATATTTATAACTATAAAAGGTATTTTAAAACCCCTCTGATGAAAAAGTTCTACTTGTTCAAAACTAGAATGAATTATATTTGTATCATATTCTACTAAAGGTATAATTTGTATTTCATTGTCTTTTTCTATATCTGTAATTAAATCTAAAAAGTTATAATTTTCTTTTATTGGGTCATAAAGACATAGAGATTCTAATACCATATAATCATAAGTTTTTTTACATTCATCTATCAAATCTGTGATATCTCTCTCATCTATTTTTGTGTTTATACTATGAAGTGGAGAGAGGTTTCCGTTTGTGGCATAAGAGACAAAAATATCTGAAGCATTTAATGTTGTAGTATTTCTTATATATTCGCAGTCAAATAGTTTATTATCTTTTACTTCCATAACGAAAGGTTTATAATAACAAACACTTTTGCCTAATAATTTTATTGATTCTACTATATTAGAAGCTAAATAGGTTTTACCGCTATGTTTCTTATTTGATATGATATAGAATATTTTCATTTACAGTTACCTTCTTTTTAGTTTTTTTACATTATTTTAATTCTTCTATACGAGCTTTAATATTATATTCTATTTTTTCATTTGGTTTTAAAGTTATTTCTTTACACAACACTATAGTTGAGTTTTGATAATTCATCTCAAGTTTGTCAACAGCATCAGATATAGTATAATTAGGCATATATAAGAAGTTTGTCTCTTCATTAGCTTCTAAGAATAATTTTATTTTTATATATCCTTCATCAGCCATACCAAATATTTTTCCTCTGTATTCTCCTGTGATTGACAAGTTATCAGATATTCTGCTATTTTCCCCAATATAATATCTGTCTTTCTCACTTCCAGCAAGCAAAGTAATATTGTTCTCTAAAGCATAAACAAAACTTATTTCTTCATTAGATTTATTTAATATTGTTATATTTATATTAAAACTGCCGTCTTTCTCTACAATATATTTTTTGGTTAAGAGAATTTCTTTACCATTAACTAAACCATTTTTTTCAAAAGTTATGTTAGCATTATTTTTATTTATATTATTTTCAATTAAATTATAATAAGAATTATAGAAATTAGCTTCTTCATCATACTTTAATAATTGAAACTCTTCAGCATTAGGCATTGTTTTTAGGAAATGGTCAATAGCAAATACTTTTTCGTTTTTATCGAATACCAAATATTTAGCAATGTCTTCATCAATCTTTTTAGCTATCTCGTGTATTGATACATGCTCATTTTCATTTGATTGTTTGCTTGCATTTCTAATAGCAGCAATATGATAAGCCTCTTCTCTTCTTTTTAAGCAGTCTATTAGGTTTATAGGGTTAGTAGTTTTTAAATCCCATTCTATAATAGAGCCGCTTAAACTATGAAACACTAAACTTGATTTTTCTGAACTTACTACAACCTCATCTCTGCCGTCAATATCAAAATCCAAACCATAGTTCATAAAATAGCCGCTTCCATATTTCTTTTTTTCTACAATAGAAGTTGATTTTATAAGATTAGCATATGTAGCATGTCTTAAATTATTTAAATAAAGCCCTCCAAATGTTCCATGCCAATAAGGGCAGTTGCATTGCCCTTGTAATAAATAATCTAAAGCTTCCTCTTTTTCTTTAGACTTATCCAATTCGCTAACCATATTTGAAGCAAAAAGCATTCTTTTATTCATTCTATTGCTTTCAGAATATTTAAAGAAATAGTTTCTCCAAAAACCTCCACGCATGAATCTTGTTATTATTTCATTTTCTTCTTGTTTTTTTAATTCTTCCTGTTTTGAATGAAACTCATCTTGCACCCTAGCAGGAAGCACCCAAGTAAGCATCTCTTCATAAGAGCCTGTAGGTATATATATTTTTGAAGTAGGGGCATATTTTTCTATATAATCGCTATATGTAATAGTTTTTATAATGTCTTTTTCTTTTGTGAGTGCCTCAAAAAACTTTTCAAGCCATTTATCTTCATAAACCCATTTTTTAGTACCAGGCCAATCTCCGTATTTTTCACCGTCATCATGCAATACTACTACTCTGTCGCCTTCTTCTGTTGCTATAGATTTTAAATATTCAATTGATTTTTCTACTTCTCTAAATGGTATTAAATAGCGAAGTTCTTGAGATATAGGAAATATATTAAGCTTATAAGATTCATCATCGGTTAAAAAATATCCAAACATGTTTTTTGTATCAATTCCTGTTGTGAGAAACTGAGAATCATCTAACATAATATATTTTATTCCGTTTCTTGCTAAATGTTTTACAAGCGTAGGCTCCCATACTCTTTCAGCTATCCAAGCACCTTTTGGAGTGGTTTTGAATTTTTTTTCTATATATTCATTTAATTTTGTTATTTGCAAATCTTTATCTCTGTCTGGTATAGAAGGCATTATAGGCTCATAAAAAGCACCGCTTTGAAGCTCTATTCTGTTTTCTTGAACAAGTTTAGCTAAAGCGTCCAAATGTTCAGGGTGATTTTTCTCTAACCATTGAAGCAAACAGCCTGTATAATGAAAGTTAAATTTTATATCTTTATATTTTTCTAATGTATCTAAAAAAGGCTTATAAGCATTTTGATAAGTATTTTCGCATACAAAGTCAAAGTTGCCTACAGGCTGATGATTATGATTTCCAAGTATTAAATTAATAGTTTTCATAGTAATTATCCATAAAAATAATATATAATTAACATAATTCTATACCATATAAGCTTTTTTGTAAAGTTTAATTTGTACTATATTATTAGTTTAGTGAAGTAAATATAATAAATTAAGATTTAGTTATTGTACTTGATATTTATTTTTAAACTGTTATAATATTCTAACAATGAAGGGTTATAGAATATTAATATTTTTCAAATAATATTATAGTCTGTTTTATAACATTAAACTAAAAAAATAAAATAAATAGGAGATAAAAATATGTCTGACGATAAAACAATATGTTTCTGTATGGGTGTGAAGGAGAGTCAAATTATAGATGCCATAAAGAAAAATAAATTAAAAACAGTAGAAGAGGTATCAAAAATTACCAAAGCTGGAACAGGCTGCGGCGGCTGTATACCTACTATACAAAAGATACTTGATGACATCAATAAATAAAATTGTTGTTATAGGAGGTAAAATATATGTGGGAGTATACTGATAAGGTAAAAGACCATTTTATAAATCCAAGGAATGTTGGAGAGATAGAAAATCCTGATGCTGAAGCTATGACTGGAAGTATCGTTTGCGGAGATGCTTTAAAATTAACTCTAAAAATTAATAAAGATACTGAAGTAATAGAAGATGCTAAGTTTCAAACATTCGGCTGTGCTTCTGCTATAGCAAGCAGCAGTATTTTAACCGAGATGATAAAAGGTAAAACTTTAGATGAGGCTAAAAAGATTACAAATAGAGATATAGCAATGGAGCTTGGAGGACTTCCAGAGGAGAAGATGCATTGTTCTGTAATGGGAATGGAAACATTAGAAAAGGCTATTAATAATTACAGAGGAATCAAAGTAGAAGAAGATGAGCATGATGAGGGAGCTATAATTTGTAAATGTTTTGGTATAACAGATACTAAAATAAAAAGAGCCATAAGAGAAAATAATTTAACAACAGTAGATGAGATAACATTCTATACTAAAGCAGGCGGCGGATGCGGAGCTTGTAAGGTAAAATTAGAAGATATACTAAATGAAGAGCTTGCTGAGAGAGAAAGAGCTCAAAAGAATGCACCTCTCACTACAGTTCAAAAGATTAAGAAAATAGAAGAGGCTATAGAGACAGTAATTAACCCTATGCTTAAAATGGATGGCGGAAGCTGTAAACTAGTGGATATAGAAGGCAACATAGTAAAAATATCTTTTAAGGGAGCTTGTTCTTCTTGTATGGCTTCTAAGAACACTTTAAAAGGTTTTGTTGAGCCTAAGATTAAAGAGCTGGTTGATAAAGATTTAGAAGTAGTAGGAGTGTGAATTATGTCTGAAAACAAAATTATATATATGGATAATAATGCTACTACGAGAGTTTATCAAGAAGTTTTAGATGCAATGCTTCCATATTTCAAAGACCAATATTATAACCCTTCCAGTATGTATAGTCCAGCAGGTGCTGTGCATAAAGAAATGGAAAAGGCAAGAGGTGAGGTTGCTGACTTTTTAGGTTGCGACCCTATAGAGGTTTGTTTTGTTTCTTGCGGAAGTGAGGGAGATAATATGGCTATTAGGGGTACAATAGAAGCTTACCCTACAAAAAATCATATTATCACTACTAGAGTAGAACACCCTGCTGTTATAGAAACTTGCAAATCATTAGAGCGTTTGGGTTATAGAATCACTCTTTTAGATGTAGATAGTGACGGAAACATCAACATAGATGATTTAAAAAAAGCTATTAATGATAATACTGCTATAGTATCTATAATGTATGCCAACAATGAAACAGGTGTAATTTTCCCTGTAAAAGAGATTGGCGAGATAGTAAAAAATGCTGGTGCAGTATTTCATGTAGATGCTGTACAGGCTGCTGGTAAATTGCCTTTAAGCATGAAAGATGAGCCTTATATAGATATGCTAACAATAGCAGGACACAAAATACATGCTCCAAAAGGTATTGGTGCTTTATATATTAAAAAAGGCACTAAATTAAGAACAGTACAAACAGGCGGACACCAAGAAAGAGGACGCCGTGCTGGTACTGAGAATGTTCCTTATATAATAGGGCTTGGTAAGGCTGCTTCTATTGTAAAGGCAGAGCTTCCTAAATTCATTGAACATACTTCTAAATTGAGAGACAAACTTGAAGAAGAAGTTTTAAAAAGAATTAAAGAAGTAAAAATTAATGGAAGAGGAGCTAAAAGGGTAAGCAACACTGCAAATATTAGTTTTAAAAATATAGAAGGTGAGGCTATACTTTTGTTGCTTGACGGTTATGGTATATGTACTTCAAGCGGAAGTGCATGTTCTTCTGGTACTTTAGAGCCTTCTCCTGTTTTACAGGCTATGGGAGTTCCTTTTGAATATGCTCATAGTTCAACAAGATTCTCTTTATCATTAGATAACACTATGGAAGAAATAATGTATACAGCAGATGCTATAGAAAAGATAGTAGCAAGGCTTAGAGATATTTCCCCATATAGAGATTAAAAAATATAGAATATATATATAATTAAAAAGGGGCTTAATAAAAAGCCCTTTTTTATTATATATTATGAAACATGTTGAAATAAATTACAAACTAATATAAATGCAATTTATATATTTTATAGATGTATTATCAACTTTTCTTGCGGTAAAAAGTGAAAATATTTTAGTTTTATATCTAGAAAATATATAAAATAATACCATGCATTTTTTGATATACTTAATAAAAATGCAGTTCTTTTGGTTCTTTTAT
>NZ_SRZM01000004.1 GCF_019402445.1 Brachyspira pilosicoli | reverse complement strand
GCCTTATAATTTTTATAATATAAAAAAACAATAATAATAATATAATTATAATAAAATATCGATATTTTTTAATTTAAAAGTTTACATTATTTAATTTATATATATAATATAGTAAAAATAATTATGTTTTGGGTAAATCTATGAAAGCTTTGAACAATAAATCCACTATCAAAGTAAATAAGACAAAGAAAATATTAGAAGATGCTCTAGGTGCCTTGCTCGAAGAAAAACCGTTTGAAGAAATTAGAGTTATAGATATATGTTCAAAAGCTAATATGCATAGAAGTACTTTTTATACTTACTTTAATGATAAATATGAACTTTTAAAATCTAAGTTAGATGAGTATGAAGCAAAGTTTTTAGAAGATTTGCAAAGATATAAAATAGAAGATAAATTAAAAGATTTCCATATAGATATAATGATAAAGATTTTGCAGTATTTTTATTTTAATAGAAAATATTTAAAGATTATTTTTCAAAACAATAAAGATAACAGCATTACAAAGATATTACAAAAGTATTTAGAATCTTATGTTATAGAGGGTGTAAAGGATATGAAGCTTGCTAAGCCTGATAAACCTTATTTCTTTAATGTGATGGGTGCTTTTTATTCTGGAGCTTTTATTACTGTAATTAGTGAATGGATTTTAAATGATTGTACTATAAAACCTCAAGAACTTGCTGAGTGTATATCTGATATTATTATGCAAAGAATATTTGTATATGAATAAATTCTGTATTTTTTAATAAATAAACAAATAATTTACGATAATATTTACATAATGTTTTTACTTTTACTAATTTTATTTATTTTAATTAGTATGAGTATATTATGGAGTATGTATTATGAGAAAAGTATTATTTTGTTTGTTGTTATCTATTAGTTTTTTTAGTTTATTAAATGCCCAAAATATTACCAAAGATAGTGAGTATTCACAAAACTGGGTGAATTTTATTAACAGAAAAACTATAGATATGCAAGGGGCTTTATATGAAGGAATACCTGGAGGAAATTTGGTATTAGTTTCAGGAAGGTCTCCTTTTTCATTAATAAAAGAATATCATTTCTTGGGTGCTAGGTCAGATACTCAAGTTTATTATACACATCAAGTACCTTTAAGTTATTTTTATGAATCTGCACCTACTCTTGGAGTAGTATTAGTTGAGGGATATTCTTTGAATGGTTCTAAATTAACTAGATATATAAATTATGTAGAGAGTTATCAATCAAAATTAAAAAAATGGGAAGATAATAATATTATATCAAGCAACAATACAAAAGTTGCAAAACCAGATGCTAAATGGACAGAATACCCTATACCGCAGCCTGAAGATGTTAACTGGGCAGAGGGTTCTTATGCAGGAGAATTGTATTAAGGTTTTAGCATAGTGCAATATATATTTATTATAGCTGTAATATTTATTGTCATTGCTGTTTTATTTTTTATCACTAATAGCAGAGTTATATCTTATGATAAAGATTGGATTAAAGCAGTTAAAAGAAAAGTTGTAAATAGTGATAAAAAATATTTATTTGAAGAGAATGGTGATATTATTATAGATAATAAAAAAAAACTTACTTTAATAAAAGCTAAAAATAATAAGATGGCTGTTTATAGCAACAGTGATTTTATTAATAAGTTTATGCTTGTATTTTCTGCTTATACTTCTGTAAAAGTTACTTTTATGGAAGGATATATTATAGATAATAATAAGCTTTATTATACTTATGCTTATAAATCTTTATATTATAAAAAGCTAAATGATTGGATGAATAATAATGGTGTTTTTCAATCTAAGGAAGTATGGGTAGCAAATGAGAAAGTTAATTGGAAGACATTTCCTTCTCCAAGAGAAAATGATATAAATTGGGAGAAAAAGGTTTTGATAGGGGATATTGTAAAAATATAAAAAATTTTATAGTATAGCTATAGCATTATTGTTAATAGTATTGTATAATACAGAAAATTTTATTTATGGATATATTTATGAAATTAAGATTATCTAAAAGAGCATTACAAGAAGATTTTCAGGGCGATTTTGTTAAGATGATGCTAGAAGTTGCTGCTAAGGGTAATTTAATATCATTTGCAGGCGGACTTCCTAATCCTTCATCATTTCCTGTGGAGGCTGTAAAAGAGGCTTGTATTAAAGTGCTGTCAAATAATGGTGCTGGTGCTTTACAGTATAACAGTGTTGATGGTTATTTGCCTTTAAGAGAGTTTATTGCCAACAGGTACAAAAAAAGCGGTATTAATTTAGAGGCTAAAGATATAGTTATTACAAATGGTTCTCAGCAGGCATTAGATATTATAGCTTCTGTATTAGTGGATGCTGGGGATAATATTATGCTTGAAGACCCTTCATATTTGGCTGCTTTACAAACTTTTCACTTATATAATGCAAATATTCAAACAGTAAATCTTAAAGAAGATGGTGCTGATGTTGAAGAAGTTAAAAATGTAATAGAAAAATATAATCCTAAGTTCTTTTATTCTATTCCTACTTTTCAAAACCCAACTGGTATAACATATACTAATGAAGTTAGAGAAAAGATAGCTAATATAGTAAAGAAGAGCGATACTTTCTTTGTAGAAGATAATCCTTATGGAGAATTAAGATTTAAAGGCGAGCATCAAAATTCTTTTGGTAAATTGTTAGGAGAGCAGGCTATACTTCTTGGTACTTTCTCAAAGACAGTAGCCCCTGGTTTAAGATTAGGCTGGATTGCTTCACCTGTAAAAGAGCTTGTTACAAAAATGAAAGAGTATAAACAGCTTGTAGATATGCATACTAATATATTCTCTCAGATGGTTGTTGCTGAATATTTAAAAGATAATGATTATGATGAGCATATAAAAACAATTATAGATTTATATGGCAAACAATGTAACTGTATGCTTGAATGTTTAGATAAATACATGCCTAAAGATATGCATTGGACACATCCTGAAGGCGGTATGTTTATATGGGCTACTTTACCTAAAGGTTTAGATGCTATAGAATTAGGTAAGAGAGCAGCAGAGGCAGGAGTTGCAGTTACAGCAGGAGAGCCTTTCTATGAGAGAAAAAGAGGAGAGGGTACTTTTAGATTGAATTATACTAACTCTTCTTTTGAGAATATAGATAAAGGTATATCAATACTTGCAAAAGTAATAGAAGACATGAAAAAATCTCAATAATTTTCCTTATTATTATAATATATTTAAAGGGCGGCGATGAAGCCGCCTGTTTTGTTTTAAAGTAAATGTAATATATATTAAAAAATTTTTAAGTCTGTCAAAAAATATTTTTATGTTTTTTATTCTCGGGGGCTAGCCCCCCTGCGAAGCGTACCCGTAGGGTAGCACCCCCACTTCTTTTATTGATATAAAAGAAGCAAAAGAACTGCAATCTTTAGCTAAAATATTGCTATTATCTTTTTAATATATTCCTAGTATATTAGCCATACTACTCGCACTTTTTGCAACTTTGACGAAGTCCGCACAGCGTAAGCTGCGGGAAAAAGTTGAATAAAAACAAAGCGAAAGCGGGAAAAATAACAATAAAAAATTTATCAACATGCTTTTTAATATTATTTTAATTCTGCACAAGTTTTTGAAATATCATAAGCTCCATCTATTTTTGTGTAATTATTTTCTTTTATAAAGAAATATACATTTATCGGATAATTGTCTTTTAAGGCAATATGACTAAGCTGACTTAAAACTGATGAATCATAACTAGCAATAAATATTTGCACGCCTTCTTTTGAAATATCAACTAAAAACCTCATAAACTCACGAAGCATTTTAGGGTCTAAATTGTTTTCAGGCTCATCAATAAATAAAATACTTTTCTTTGTTAAATTACCTGTACTGTGAAGAACTTCAAATATTCCAAGCTTTTTTATTCCTTCAGCCGTTATATTAATGTTATAAATATTGCCGTCATTTTTATAATAATTAACAGCATTAGTATTTTCATCTATTTGTATATTGCCGTTATAAAAATCATATTTGTTTTTAAAAAAGCTTAATAATTCTTTTTCATCAATATTTTTTCTTGTAAATATTTCATAAATTATATCAGTATATGAATTATCAAATCCGCTTTCTATATTTTGATTTTTAAGATAAATAACTGTATTCATAATAGATAAAATTTCTTTAGCAGGTATGAATAAAGGTTTATAATCATAATTGTAGCCATTAATTTTATCATTGGAAGTTATAGTTTCATTTTTACTATTTAAAATAGAAGCATTAAAATTAATAGTATTTCCATCATACAGATAAAGATTTTTTAGTTTATCTATTGGTTTATTACTAGTGTCAAATTGAAAATTATTAAAAGCATAAAGATTATTAATATACTGAAATATATTGCAATCTCCAATATCGTTATTTTTTATGTTTTTAAGCTGATGAGTTATACAATATAAAAATTTTAATATAGTAGTTTTTCCTGTATCAT
>NZ_SRZM01000399.1 GCF_019402445.1 Brachyspira pilosicoli | reverse complement strand
ATCTTTTTTTGAATATTCTTCTAATATATTATAACTATTATCTGTAGAGCAGTCATCTATACAAAGTATTTCTATCTCTTTTAATGTTTGATTAATTATGCTATCTAAACATTCTCTTAAATAATCTTCAACATTATATACTGGTACTATTACGCTTACCTTTATCATATATAAAAAACCTTTTTAATATTGTAATGTTGTTATTATAATATAAGTTTATATTTTAGTCTATTAAACAATTAACTTTTTATTATATAATGTTATAATGTATTCGTTTATAATAGACAAGGAGATTTTTATGGAATTAAAAGTATTGAATAAACAAAACAATTCAAGAATGTGTTTAGTATGCGGATTTAAAAATGATTTAAGTTTGAAGGCAGAGTTCTTTGAGCTTGAAGATAAATCGCTTTGTGCTTTGGTAACTTTTAAAGATTATCATCAAGGATACCCCGGAAGAGTGCATGGAGGTATACTTGCTGCTATATTAGATGAAACTATAGGAAGAGCTATGATGCCATACACCGGGGAAGATAAATGGGGCGTAACAACAACACTTACAACAAAATATAAAAAGCCTGTACCTATCAATGAAGAGATTAGAATAATTGGAAAGATTACTTACGGCAATGGCAGAATGTATGAAGGAGAAGGGTATATACTTCTTAATGATGATACAGTTGCAGTAACAGCAAAAGGTAACTATATATGTATGAGCTTAGAGCAAATAGCGGAAATGGACCCGAACAATGAAGAGGATTGGTATGTGGAGAAAAAAGAAACAGACCCTCAAACTATAGCCATACCATAATTTATATACTTAAATAATTTTATTTTTTAATTTTATAAATTCATTATAGACTTTTTACCGCCTTCGTATCCGCAGGTTCTTACTTCTGTCGCAAAAGAAGTATTGGTTTGAGGGCTAGCCAATGATAACAATAAAAAATTAATTTTGTAATTTAAGTTTTTATTTTATTAAACTTTTTCCCGCAGCAAAAAGTTTTTGCCCTTCTGGCAAGCTTCGCGAAAGTACAAGTGTTTAGCTTTATATATTTGGAATATATAAAAGCTAAAATAATATTTATATTTTGTATAAAAAATATAGTTCTTTTAAAAATTAAAATTAATTAATATAAAATTCATAATCTTTTGCTTTAGAGCAGGACTTTTTCAAAGCCAAATGAACTAATTCTAACTTAGCCTTATTAATATATTTAGCAGAATAATTGCATATTGAAACGCATCTCATACACGATATGCATTTACTTTTATCAATTATTTTAGGATTATTAATATTTATTGCTTGAACAGGGCATTTCTTAGCACATAATTTACAATTATTACATTTATTTTTAGTTTTAGGCACCAATGGCACTTTACCTACTTTTTTATATGGACGGTTTCCCTTTAATTTATGTTCATCTAAAAAATCATAAGCATTTATTATTTTAGAAGCAAACTCTTTAAGTTTATTTATATCATTTTCATCTGGTCTGTTAGAAGCATATTTATAAGCTATGGAATGTTTAGCAATTGCGGATATAGCAGAAGTAACTTTAAAATTTGATTCTTTTGCTATATCATAAAGTTCAATTAAAGTGTCATCATAATCTCTATTACCATAAACACACACAATAACAGTATTAGCTCCATTACCTTTTATTTGAGATATTCGTTCTGATGCTACTGCTGGAACCCTGCCTGCATAAGATGGTACTGCAAGAATAGCAATATCATCTTGAGATATTTTTATACTTTGAAAGTCCATATTATAATTAGTTAAATCAACTTCTTCTATACTTGCATTATTCTTTTGACTAATTTCCAAAGCAACCGCATCTGCAACTTTTTTAGTTCCACCTGTTGGGCTAAAAACAATTTTATATATATTCATGATAAAAAACTCCAAACATAATTTTTATTAATTATAATAAAGTTTTTGAGTTTATCAATATAGTAAAAACTAAATTTTAACTTCGTCAAAGAACCAAAAGTGTAAGTGTTTTAGCTTTATAAATGTAATATTTTTATATATAAGGAATATGTATTAAATATAACGTAATACCT
>NZ_SRZM01000398.1 GCF_019402445.1 Brachyspira pilosicoli | reverse complement strand
AGTTTGCATTGTATTTAATAATATATTATATAAATGAGGGAGGCTTTCAAAGTTGTATATATTTATTTCATCATAATTAATTTTTATTTGTTTATTTTTTATTGCATTAATAAAATATTTAAATGCATCAAATTCATCAATAGCATTAATTGAAGTATTTTTAAGTTTATATATTTCTATTATTTTATTTATATCTTTTAAGTGTTCATTATTAAAAATTATTTTTTCATTGCACATCAATTCTGCAAAACTAATCTCTTCCAAAAAAGAGTATAAACTTGAAGCTAATTGATAAGTGATAACTTGTTTAGAAAGTATTGAGTTTTTATTTTTTTGTGTGAATTCATTTATAGCAGAATGCATATTGACTATTGCAATTGCTTTTTCTAACATACAAACATCATTTTTTATTGCATATTTTTTTAGAAAGCTATCTATATTGTTTTTATAAAATTCATATATTGTTTTATAATTTGTGATATCAAGGCTATAATATTCGCCATTTTCTTTAATAAGATAATTGTCTCTTGCTTTAGAGTTTGGAAAGAGAAATAATTTATTCATGCTATAAAATATCCATAATGCTTATTTTTAAAAAATAATAAACTAAAATAGTATTTAATCAAGCATTTAAGTTAATATAAAAAAGTAGCATCTCCATAAGAGAAGAAATGATAATTATTTTCTACAGCAATTTTGTATGCATTCATGATATTATCATAACCAGCAAAAGCACTCACCATAGCAAGAAGAGTAGAGTGCGGGGTGTGGAAGTTTGTAATGAGAGCATCTATGCATTTAAACTTATATGGAGGATATATAAAAATATTTGTAGAGCCTTCTAATCTATTAAAATTAAAATCATTATATTCACTTTCCAAAACTCTTGCAACAGTTGTACCACATGACACTATTCTTTTACCATCTTTTTTAGCATTTATTATTATACTAGCGGTTTCTTTTGGTATAGAAAATTTCTCTTCATGCATAACATGTTTTTTTAAATCTTCTTCTTTTATAGGGTTAAAAGTAGAAAAACCAACATGCAAAGTAACATAGCAAATTGCAACACCAAGAGATTTAATTTTTTCTAAAAGCTCTTTAGTAAAATGAAGCCCTGAAGTGGGGGATGCAATACTTCCCTCATTTTTAGCATATACATTTTGATAGAACTCTTTGTCTTTATCATTATATTCTTCTTCGCCTTTTTTCTTTCTGCTTTGTATTATATATGGAGGAAGAGGTATTTTACCGATTGCATCTAATATATTTGAAGTAAGTGGTTTTGAGAACTTTATTAATTTTGTTGATATATTATCTTTTATTATAGAAGCTTCTATTATTCCAATGTTTTCTATATGGCTATAATCTAAATATAATATATCATTTTCTTTTATATTTTTTCCTTTTATTAAGCATTCCCATAAATCTTCGCTATTGTTGAATTTATTTAGAAGAAGTATTTCTGCATTTCCGCCTGTATTTTTTTTGGCGTATATTCTTGCTGGTATTACTTTACTGTCATTAAGAACCAATATATCATCTTTATTTAGATAATTAATAATATCTGAGAAAATTTTATGTTCTACTTTTCCTGTGTTTTTATTAATTGTCATTAACTTGCAATGGTCTCTTTCATAATTTGGAGTAGTAGCTATTAAATTTTCTGGCAAATAAAAATTATAAGTTTCTCTATTTAAATAATCTATCATAAAAATATTTCTCTTTTGTAAAAAATTATACTAAAAATTTTTAAGTTTGTCAAAAATTAGTTTTTATGTTTTAGTTGTTTGCAGGGCTTTGTCCTCCAGTCTTTTGCCGATAGACCTACTCGGTATTGGTATAAAAGAACCTTATATCCTTCGTATACGTTTTGCGAAGAACTGCATTTTTATACTAAAATGCATATATTATATTATGCTTTACACATATTCCAAACATATAAAGCTAAAGTACTTGCGTTTTTTGCAACTTTTTGACTAAGTCCGCACCGCGAGAGCGACAAAAAAGTTGAATAAAACAAAAACTTACATTATAAAATATAGTAGTTTATAAATATACACTAAAAAAATTTTAAGTTTTTTATTTGCGGTGGCTTTGACCCCGCACCCCCACTTCTTTTGTTGCCACAAAGAA
>NZ_SRZM01000397.1 GCF_019402445.1 Brachyspira pilosicoli | reverse complement strand
TGACATTGGAGCATACTCTAATGCTATAATTAAAACAAAAAAGACTAGGGGCTTAAATTATGACAATAGCTGAAGTAAGCAAAAAGACAGATTTATCAACCGACACTTTAAGGTATTATGAGAGAATAGGGCTTATACCAGAAGTGGAGAGAACCGAAAGCGGTATACGAAATTATACTGATTATGATATAGGCTGGATAGAGTTTGCTAAATGTATGCGAAGTGCTGGGATGGGTATAGAATCATTGATAGAATATATAAAACTCTACAACAAAGGCGATGCTACAATAGAGGCTAGAAAGCAATTATTATTAGACCAAAGAGATATAATAGAAAGTAAAATTAATGAGCTTAAAGATACTTTAGAAAAATTAAATTACAAAATAAACAATTATGATACAAAGATGAGAGAGTGTGAAATAAAATTATCAAAGAGATGATAAATAAAGAGGATAAAAAATGAAAATATTATTAAGCTTTTTAATTTTTATAATGACAGCATGCAATTCTATTTATGGAGATAGTTCTGCTATGATGAACACTTTAAATAATTATGTTAATTTAAGAATAAACAACAAAGAATACAAGTTAATATTGTATGATAATGACACCGCGAGAGATTTTTTAAGAATGCTTCCCTTAACTATTACAATGAATGATTTAAACAGCAATGAAAAATATCATAATTTAAGTTCAACACTTACAACAAAAAGTGAAAGGGTAGGCAGTATAAAAAGAGGCGACTTCATGCTATACGGCAATAATTGTTTGGTTTTATTTTATGAAAGTTTTTCAACATCATATAGCTACACAAAAATTGGATATATAGAAAATACAGACGGCTTAAAAGATTCACTTGGAAGGGGAAGCATAGAAATAACTTTTAGTGCAAACTAGTTTTTTGAAATTAATTTATCAACTAAAATATTTATGCAATTATAAGATTTAGTAGTTTAAAATGATTTTTTGAAATATTTGCAGGGCTTTGCCCCGCACCCCAGTTCTTTTGTTGGCACAAAGAACCAAAAAGACTGCATTTAATGAACTATAGCTTTTTATGTATACGAAAGCATAGATATTATTTTATATTTACATGTTCAAAAAAGGTAAAGTTGAAACACTTGCACTTTTTGGTTCTTTTGACGAAGTCCGCACCGCGAGCTGCGGGAAAAAGAACAGAAAAAATTACAGAATCTAAAGTTTTTAGTATGTATTTAAAAAGTTACTGCTTAATAATACATGAAACTTAAATTCTTATAAAAGGAAAAATAATGAAAAATACTTTTATAACTTTATTACTAATTTTTATAACATCAATAAACATAAAAGCAGAGGCTAATAATATGAAAGGAAATTTTAACTTCAATACAAAAACTGTTACACTAAATAATGGTTATGAAATACCTTTAAATGGAATAGGAACATACAGCTTATTAAATGATGTTTGCTACAACTCTGTGCTTTATGCTTTACAAAATGGGGTGAGATTAATTGACACGGCTTATATATACCGCAATGAAGAGGAGGTTGCAAGAGCTGTGAGAGATTCTAAGATTGATAGAAAAGATATTTTTGTAATTACAAAGCTATATCCTAATCAATATAATGATGCAGAAAATGCAATAAACGAAGCATTAAAAAAATTAGGCTATATTGATATGATGCTTCTTCATCACCCGGGAAATAATGATGTTGAAGCGTATAAGGCAATAGAGAAAGCTGTAAAAGAAGGAAAGATAAAATCTATTGGTCTTTCTAATTGGTATATAAAAGAATTAAAAGAGTTCTTGCCAAAAATAAATATTATGCCTGCTTTGGTTCAAAATGAAATACACCCATATTATCAAGATACTGAAGTGGTGGAATATATTCAAAGTTTGGGGATAGCTGTTCAAGCATGGTATCCATTGGGGGGAAGAGGTCATCAAAGAGAGCTTTTAAATGATAGTGTATTAAAAGAGATAGCTAAAAAGCATAATAAGTCAGTTGCTCAAATTATATTAAGATGGCATTTACAGAGGGGAGTTATTGTAATACCCGGTTCAAGCAATAGGGCTCATATAATAGAAAAATACAGAATTATATGATTTTGAATTGAGCGATGATGAGATGAGAAGAATATCAAAACTTAACCGCAATGAAAAGCATGATTGGTATTAATTAAAATATTAATTATGTAAACAGATAATAATAATAAGGAGTTATTAATATGCAAAAAAGAAAACTTGGGGATTTGGAAGTTTCGGCTGTTGGTTTAGGGTGCATGGGTTATGGCGTAGTGTATGATGAGAATTATGATAAAAAGCAATTAATATCCGTTATACATGAAGCTATTGAATTAGGCATTAATTTTTTTGACACAGCAGAAGCTTATGGTCCATACAAAAACGAGGAGATTGTAGGAGAGGCATTAGAGAAACATAGAGATAAAGTTATAATAGCTACGAAGTGCGGAATAAAAACTGTAAACGGAAAGCCTGTGTTAGATGCAAGAAAAGAAACTATAATATCATCAATAGAAGGTTCATTAAAAAGACTGAAAACTGATTATATTGATTTGTATTATCTTCACAGAGTTGACCCTAACACTCCTATTGAAGAAGCTGCAGACACAATGAAAGAATTAATAAAAGAAGGTAAAATTAAACATTGGGGCATTTCGGAGGCAGGGGCAAACAGCATAAAAAAAGCTAATGAAGTATGCAAACTCACAGCCATACAAAGCGAATATTCTATGATTTGGAGGGAGCCAGAAAAAGAAATTATACCGTTATTAGAAGAATTAAATATTGGTTTTGTGCCTTTCTCTCCATTGGGTAAAGGTTTTTTAACAGGAAAGCTTAACAGCGATTTTTCAAAAAATGATTTTAGAAGCTCTATTCCAAGATTTCAAAAAGAGAACTTTGATAAAAACAAAGCATTGATTGATATTTTGGAAGAGATTGCTAAAGCTAAAAATGTTTCAAAGGCCCAAATAGCATTAGCTTGGGTACTTCATCAAAAACCGTTTATAGTGCCGATATTTGGTGCAAGCAGGATAGAGAGATTAAAAGAGAATGCTTATTCTGTTAATGTGGATTTTAGCAAGGAGGAATTAAATAAGATAAATGAAGCTATTTCACAAATAACGATAGAGGGTGATAGGTATCCGAAGGAGCATATGGAGATAGTAGGAAAATAATATAGTTGTTATAAAATTGAAAGCATAAATATATTATAATTTATAATGAGCATTTTATGTTTTTAATATTGTAAAACAATTATCCACCGAGTAGGTGCCTTGCCTACGGCACGCAGAGCGTCGGCAAAAGAACTGGGGTTTTACTCTACGAGTACGCTTCGCAGGGAGGCAAAGCCCCAATTATAAAATATTAAAATAAGAACTATAGGAACTTAAAATGAAAATATTGATAGCTTATTATTCGCATTCAGCAAACACTAAAAAACTTGCTGATACAATAGCAAAAATTATAAAAGAAGAATCACAAAATACTGTGGTAGACTTTTTTAATACAGAGCCAGAGAAAGCATATTCGCCAAACTACAGCACCGTATTAAACGAAGCTAAAAGAGATATAAACAGCGGTTACAAACCAAAATTAAAAAACAGCATAAAGAGCATAGACGATTATGATATTATATTTGCAGGAACTCCAAACTGGTGGAACACAATGGCTCCTCCGTTAAATACGTTTCTAAATAGTTTTGATTTTTCTAATAAAATAATAATGCCTTTCTGTACACATGGCGGCGGAGGGTGTGGAAGCATTAAAAGAGATATAGAAAAAGAATCAAAGTCTAAACAAGTAGGTAAAATATTAAGCGTATATGGAAGCTCTGCAGCAAGTGCTGAGAGTGAAATAAGAAAATGGATTAAAGATATATTAATAAAATAAATATAAAATTAATTAATGAAATTATTTTTGCAAAGCAATTTAATTTTTTATAAAATATAAAAATGCAGCCTTTTTGCTTCTTTGT
>NZ_SRZM01000396.1 GCF_019402445.1 Brachyspira pilosicoli | reverse complement strand
GCATTTCCTTTATTTTCAATAAAATAAACATCTTTTTCTAAAATAAATTTTTTTGAAAATATTTTATTAACAGGATTAAATGTTACTAAATATTTACAATACAAATCAACATTATTAAATAAATTATTAGATTCATATTCATAATATTTCTTTCTTTTCACAAAGTTATCAATATGACACCAATAATTATATATCTTACCTTGTTTATCATTAGAAACATTTAAAGTATTCACAACATCAGAATCATATTTTTTGGCAGTGTTATACAAATTTTCGTAATAATCTTTTGATATATAATCATCAGAATCTATAAAA